>WFQA01000016.1 GCA_015487255.1 Paracoccaceae bacterium
ACGTAGCTTCACTTTACTTACCGATCGGGAAAAACTTTATACTTTCAATGCATTATCAGCTATGCTCTCAAAATATATGCCGGAAAGGGAGCCAAATGCCCAGCTTTACCATGGCGGACTGGAGGTGCTCGCCCGGTTGCATGCTGATGATCATTGGCAACACTGCTATTGCCGGTTTGAGCTGCAACTGCTCGAGGTGCTGGGCTACGGTCTTGATCTTTCTCGTTGCGCGGTTAGTGCTGAAACCACGCAGCTCCACTACGTCTCACCAAAATCCGGGCGGGCGGTGGGCAAAGCGGCAGCGGTTGGCTATGAGCCCCGCTTGCTGCCTTTGCCGGATCCTCTGAGAAGCGCTGAAATGAGGGCTATCTCGATACCTGAATTTACCGATTCCCTGAAATTGACAGGCTACTTCTTTGACAAATGGATCCCGACGGCCCGCCCGGGCCTGCCCGAGCCTCGGCTGCGGTTATTGGAGCTGCTTGAGCGCTAAGCAAGCAAGCGCCGGGCAATCACCGTGGCCTGAATTTCTGCCGCACCTTCAAATATACTCAGAATTCGCGCATCGCACAGAATGCGGCTGATCGGGTATTCCATAGCAAACCCGTTGCCGCCATGGATCTGCACCGCGTTATCGGCAGCCGTCCAGGCAACCCTTGCGGCGAGCAATTTTGCCATACCGGCCTCAAGATCGCAACGCTCGCCCTGATCCTTTTTTCTGGCGGCAAAATAGGTGAGTTGGCGCGCGAGAGCAATTTCAACCACCATCATCGCCAACTTGCTGTAAATGCGCGGAAATTCTATGATCGGCTTGCCAAATTGCTGCCGGTCTTTTGCATATTTCAACCCCTCCTCCAACGCATTTTGCGCCACGCCAACCGCGCGGGCGGCAGTTTGAATCCGGGCGGATTCGAAGGTCTGCATCAGTTGTTTAAACCCCCGCCCTTCAACGCCTCCAAGCAGATTTTCAGCTGGAACCTCAAAGCCGTCAAAGCCAAGTTCATACTCCTTCATGCCCCGATAACCGAGCACCCCGATTTCGCTGCCAGACATGCCTTTGGCGGGGAAATCACCGCCCTTGCTGCTGCGCGGTTTTTCCGCCAAGAGCATGGAAAGGCCGGAATAATTGCTGCTGGCCGGATCGGTGCGCACCAGCATGGTCATGATATCGGCACGCGCGGCGTGGGTTATCCAGGTTTTATTGCCGGTAATTTTATAGATGCCGCCATCGCGGGTAGCGCGGGTTTTCAGGCTGCCGAGGTCTGAACCTGTATTCGGCTCGGTGAATACGGCTGTGGGCAGGATTGACCCATTGGCAATATTGGGTAAGAATTTTTGCTTTTGCGCCTCAGTGCCACCGGTTACGATCAACTCAGCGGCAATTTCCGCGCGTGTGCCAAGCGAGCCAACCCCGATATAGCCGCGCGCCAGTTCTTCGGTCACGACACACATGGCAGTTTTGCTCATACCAAACCCGCCATATTCTTCCGGAATGGTCAGGCCGAAAACCCCGAGTTCGGCCATCTCCTCAATCAACTCCATTGGGATAAGCTGATCCTGAAGGTGCCATTCATGGGCAAACGGGCTAACCTTCTTATCGGTGAATTTGCGAAACTGCTCACGGGTCATCGCATATTCATCCCCCAGACCATCAGGACCAAAGGTTAAGCTGCCCGTATCTGTCTTCATGGCCTCAACCAGTGCTTTGCGTGCGGCATCACTATTGCCTTGTGTCAGTAACTTCATGACAGCTTTGCTTTTGCCAGCCAAGCGGCTTTCAGAAAGACCAAGATCAGAGAGGCGAGCAATTTCGCCTTGGGACATTGGAATTCCGTTGTAAATCTGGCATAAAAATTCTGAAAATCCGATTTGCAAAATTAACAATACAAAGTCATTTAATTTACTATCATTTTCAATAACTTTCATTAGCCTTACTAATTCGCGAATTGAAGTTTGATATGTTGTAAACCATGCATATGCATGCGAAGCATACTGAAATATCTCTAACTTGCAGCCATCTAACCTCCCGCCACTCATTACTTGAGATTTGAGGTTGGTCGCGCCCTCATTAAGCAAAGCGTCGACCTCCTCCAGCGCCTGCGCACAGAGGGGGATCAGGTTTTCCAATAGTGGTGTATCAGCTTTATGCATGGGGCCTCGATTATTGTGCGTTGCAGCATACCCATCGAGGCTTAATGTTTTTTCAGGGTGCAGTCAATGGATGCGTAACTTTAATTCACAAATAGCCGCCATCTTGTAATTTAATTAGGCAGAGCAAGGCGGCCGGCAAGCCACCTTTGCCTATGTTTTACTTTCGCCGAATAGCCGCATCCAACACGCTTTGATCAACAAAGGCTTCGTATTGGGTGAAATTTTCGGCAAACATATCAACCAGTTTGCCCGCCTGCTCGTCATATTCCGCGCCATTTTCCCAAGTACGGCGTGGGTCGAGCAGGATTTTGGCAACACCTTTAACCGCTACCGGCACCTCAAAACCGAAATTTTCATCAACCCTGAATTCTCGCTCATTCAGCCCTCCGCCGAGCGCTGCGGTGAGCAGCGCCCTTGTGGCGCGAATCGGCATGCGCGAGCCGCCCTTGCCTTTTGGCCCGCCGGTCCAGCCGGTGTTGACCAGCCAGCAGTTAACCCCATGCGCCGCGATCTTTTCGCGCAGCAGGTTACCGTAGGCCTCGGGGCGGCGCGGCATAAAAGGGGCACCAAAACAGGTGGAGAAGGTCGGAATCGGCTCAACCACGCCTTTTTCCGTGCCCGGCACCTTGGCGGTAAAGCCGGAAAGAAAGTGATACATCGCCTGTGCCGGGCTAAGCCGGGCGATCGGGGGCAAAACCCCAAAAGCATCGCAGGTCAGCATGATGATATTTTTCGGCACACCGCCAAGCGAGGATTCCGAAGCGTTATCAATATAGTGCAGCGGGTAAGCGCAGCGCATGTTTGGCGTTAAACTATCATCCGTAAAATCCAGCTCGAAACTGTGTTTGTCATAAACCATGTTCTCCACCACGGTGGCGAACTTGCTGGTGGTGGCATAGATTTCCGGCTCGGCCTCGGCGCTCAGATCAATGGTTTTGGCATAGCAGCCGCCCTCGAAATTGAAGGTGCGACTGTCAGACCAGCCGTGCTCGTCATCGCCGATCAGCACCCGCTCCGGGTCTGCTGAAAGGGTGGTTTTGCCGGTGCCGGAAAGGCCAAAAAAGATCGCGGTATCTTCCGGGTTGCCCACCGCGTGGTTGGCAGAGCAGTGCATTGGCATGACATTGCGCGCCGGCAGCAGATAGTTCAGCACCGAAAACACCGATTTTTTATTTTCGCCCGCGTAGGACGTGCCGCCGATCAGCACCAGTTTTTGCTCAAATGAAATCGCGATCACGGTTTCGGAGCGACAACCATGCCGGGCCGGGTCCGCCTTGAAGCTCGGGCAGTTGATAACGGTAAACTCGGGCACAAAACCCTCAAGCTCGGCCAGTTCTGGCCGGCGCAGCAGGTGGCGAATGAACAGGCTGTGCCATGCCATTTCGGTGATCATGCGCACATTCAGCCGGTATTCAGGGTCCGCACCTCCATAAAGATCCTGCACGAAATACTCGCCGCCCTGCATATGGGCAAGCATATCCTTATGAAGAGTTTCAAAGGCTTGCACCTCCATTGGCGGGTTGTTTTCCCACCAGATACTATCTTGCACCGAAGGTTCAGCCACCACAAATTTATCTTTTGGTGATCGCCCGGTATGCTTGCCGGTAGAGACCAGAAACGCGCCACCAAGGCCGATCTCGCCCTCATCGCGCCGCACGGCGTGTTGCATCAGTGCCGGCTCCAAAAGGTTGTAATGCGCGCTTGCAACGCCAGAAATCCCCGTCGCTTCTAGCGTTTGCGCCGGGTTCACTTTGCCAGTCATCATGGTCTCTGATGCTCCAATTGCGGGGCCAAAACCCCTGTTCCCAAGATACCAAAAGCCAACTGGCAGAGGGCTAATCC
>WFQA01000017.1 GCA_015487255.1 Paracoccaceae bacterium
AACCTGCCTCATGCGCCGCAAAAAGATCATGCACCAGGCGCCCGCGCAGGGCAGCATCCGGCTCGGGCTTGAAATGATGCGCATGCACCATGTCCAGATAATCAACCATGCCGGCACAGGCCGCCACCTGCGCGTGGTCCGGCCCGGCCGGGGTGAAGCGCTTGTAGCGCGTGTCTTCATTGAAATAATGCCCCTGATTGGGCAGCACATCCGCCAATGCGCGCCTGATCGCCATGACCCCTGATGCGGACCAAAAGTCTTATAGGCCGAGAACAGATAGATATCCGCGCCGAGGCCGCCAATATCGGGCAGGCCATGCGGCGCGGCGCTTACCCCGTCAACGCAGCTATAAGCCCCCGCCGCGCGGATCAAATCACAAATCTCCACCACCGGATTGATCTCGCCCACAAGGTTCGAAACATGTGGAAAGCACACCAGCCTCACCCGCCCATCCAGCAAGCGCGCCAGTGCCGCAAGGTCCAGATGGCCGACATTATCCACCCGCCACTCCCGCACCTCTATGCCGCGCTCTGCCAAGCGCCGCCACGGGCCGGAATTGGCTTCATGGTCTTGGTTGGTCACAATAATCGCGTCACCCTCACCAAGCATCTGGCCAAACGCCTGCGCCAGCACATAGGTGTTTTGCGTGGTGGATGGCCCGAAGCTCAACTCGTCGGTTGCAATATTCAGCACTGCCGCGAGCCCCTCTCGCGCTTCGTCCATCTCCTCGCCCGCCAAGCGGCTGGCCTCAAACGGATAATAGGGCTGCACCTTGCGCTGGTGGTAATAGCGCGTCAGCCGCTCGATCACCGGCGCGCAGGTATAACTGCCACCGGCATTTTCAAAAAATGCCTGTCCTTGCAAGCTCGTCTCGCTAAACGCCGGAAACTGGCTACGGATAAAATCTATATCGAGCGTGGTCATGTTATTTTCCAAATTGTTTAAATATCCGCCGGGTGAATTGAGCGAAGCGAAAGAGGGGCGGCAGCCCCTAACTATTCACATCCACCACCACGCGCCCCTTGACCTGCCCTTTCAATATCGCGCGGCCAAGCGCGGGTAAATCACCTAGCGTCGCGGGCTGCACCATCGCCTCGAGTTTGTCCATCGGCAGGTCAGCCGCAATCCGCGCCCACGCCCGCACGCGGTTGTCATAAGGCTGCATCACGCTATCTATGCCAAGCAGGTTGACCCCGCGCAGCAAAAACGGAATCACAGTCGCGGGCAGGCCCATGCCCCCGGCGAGGCCCACCGCCGCCACGCTGGCACCATATTTCATCTGCCCCAGCACCCGTGCCAGCATCTCGCCACCCACGGCATCAATGCAGCCCGCCCATGTTTCGGACTCCAAGGGGCGCTTGGTGGTCTCGTTAATATCTTCGCGCGCCACGATCTGGCTGGCCCCGAGCGCGCGCAGATAATCCGCCGCCTCGGGCCGCCCGGTCACTGCCGCCACCTCGTAGCCACGGTTGGCCAGTATCGCTGTCGCGACCGAGCCAACCCCGCCTGCGGCCCCCGTCACCAGCACCGGCCCGTTGCCGGGTTTCAGCCCGTGATCCTCCAGCGCCATCACCGCCAGCATGGCGGTAAAACCCGCCGTGCCCACAGCCATCGCCTGGCGCGCATCCAGCCCCTCAGGCAATGGCACCAGCCAATCCGCCTTCACCCGCGCCTTTTGCGCATAACCGCCCCAATGGGCCTCGCCCACCCGCCAGCCGGTCAGCAGCACTTTGTCGCCTGATTTGTAACGGGGGTCGGTGCTTGCCTCGACCGTGCCGGCAAAATCTATCCCCGGCACATGGGGGTAGTTGCGCACCAACCCGCCACCGGGGCCGATGCACAGCCCGTCTTTATAGTTAACAGTGGAATACGCCACCATCACCAGCACCTCGCCTTCGGGCAGATCGTCCACTGAAATTTGCTCAACTTGGGCCGAGGTCTTGCCCTCACCGTCCTTGCGGACCATAAATGCGTTGAATGTCATGGTTCTATCCTTTTGCTGTGCCTATTCTTCGGGGGTAAAAGGCAAATCTGTATCATGGGGCGTGGCCCCTGCGGCGGTGAGCATGGCATGCACCTGCCCGCGATGGTGGGTTTGATGGTTGAATATCTGCATAA
>WFQA01000018.1 GCA_015487255.1 Paracoccaceae bacterium
GAGAACAATTCGGCGGTCAGGGCTTTTCGGTCAGTGCCCTTCACCGTTTCAGCCGTGCGGATAGCCACCATCTGCGCGGCAAAATTCCACTCGTAAACCGCGGAGGAAGCATCCAGCCCCTCATAGCATTGCAGCCGGATCAGCCGCCACCCCAGCGCTTGCGCCAATGCCTTGGCGATCTCGGTTTTGCCAACCCCCGCCTCGCCTTCCAAAAAAAGCGGCCGCCCCAGCTTGAGCGACAAAAACACCACCGTGGCCAGGGCGCGGTCACAAATATAGCCGGTGCGCTGCAGCATGGACTGGGTGGTTTCAATGGAAACTGGCGGCTTCATGGCGGCTCCTGTGGTTTTGGCAATAAGAAGGAGTTGCACAGGATTGGTCAAGGATTTTCAGCGGATGCTGTAACCGCCGCCCCGGTTTCAGCGCGGCGCGGGTGCGGGGTTTCAGCCAGCGCGGGGCCGGTCGCGCCGCCACCGGCAGTTTAAGCGTGACAAACCCGGTGATCCCCCTAGAATTGCTACCAACAGGAGGGCCGGATGGTGCAAGATTATGAAAATATCCCAGAAATCGCGCTTGGCTGGCTGGCCGAGGGCAAATCGGTTGCCCTGGCCACGGTGATCGAGACCTGGGGCTCGGCCCCGCGCCCGGTCGGTAGCCAGTTGCTGATCTCCGGCACGGCCGAGATCATGGGCTCGGTCTCTGGTGGATGTGTGGAAGGGGCGGTGGTTGAAGAGGCGCTGGAGGCGTTGGAAACCGGGCAATGCATGTTGCTGGAATATGGCGTGGGGGATGAGGCGGCCTTTGCCGCCGGGCTGGCCTGTGGCGGCAATATCCGCATATTGGTGGAGCCGGTCGCCGTGGGGCAGGGGGTGGAACCGGCCCTGCTGGCAACGCTGGTCGAGCGCCGCAAAGCCCATCTGCCGGTGGCGCTGGCGGTCAATCTGCAAAGCTGGCAGCGGCGGTTGATCGGGGTAGATGATGCGCTGGCGGCAGAGCGGTTTATCAGCGATAAATCCGGGCTGGAGGGGGATTGGTTCATCAATATCCACAACCCGCCGCTGCGCATGGTGATTGTCGGTGCAGCGCATATCGCCCAGCCCCTGGTGCAGATGGCGCGACTGGCCGGTTTTGCGCCGGTTCTGGTTGACCCGCGCGAAGCCTTTGCCTCAAACCTGCGCTTTCCCGGCGAGATCCTGATCCATGACTGGCCGGATGAGGCGCTGGAGCAGCTCAAGCTCGATACCCGCACCGCGGTTGTCACCCTCAGCCACGACCCCAAGATCGACGACCCGGCCATTGCCGTCGCGCTGAAATCGCCGGTGTTTTATCTGGGTTGCCTTGGCTCAACCCGCACCCATGCCAAGCGGGTGGTGCGGCTGAAAAAAACGGGGTTTACAGGTGCAGAAATAGCCCGCATCCATGCGCCGGTCGGGTTGGATATCGGGGCCAAGATCCCGGCGGAGATCGCCATTGCCATCATGGCGCAAATCACCCAATGCCTGCGCCAACCGGCGCGCCGGCCATGAGGTTTGCTCCGGTGCCGCTAAAAGCCGCACGCGGCGGCATTCTGGCCCATTCCCTGCGGCTTGACGGGCTGCATTTGCGCAAGGGCACGGTGCTGGGCGAAAGTGAGATCGCAGCACTGAAACGGGCCGGATTGCACAAGGTGACGGTGGCGCTGCTGGCCCCGGATGATCTGGATGAAAACACCGCCGCCTTGCGCATTGGCAGCGCAGGGGCCGGGGCGGGGATTGTGGCCTCAAAAGCCTTTGCCGGCCGGGTGAACCTGCTGGCGGCCAGCGCCGGTGTTGTGGAAATATCAACCGGGGTGGTCAATGCGATAAACCGCCTGCACCCGGCGATAACACTGGCCACCTTGCCTCCGTTCAGCCGGGTGGATAAGGGGCAGATGCTGGCCACGATAAAGATCATCCCTTACGGGGTGGCGGCGGCGCGAGTGGCACAGGCCGCCGCGCAAATGGCCGGTGCCTTACGGCTGCATCCGGCAATAAAAAAGCAGGTCTCGCTGGTGATGAGCAAGGTGGACGGGATGAAACCAAGCCTGCTGGACAAGGGTGGCAAAGCGGTGGAAGCCCGGCTCTCCCGGCTTGGGGCCGCGCTTGAGGATTGCCAAATTGTGCCCCATGAGGCGGTGGCGCTGGGCGCGGCGATCAAAGCGGCAAAAGGCGAGATTGTGCTGGTGCTCGGCGGCTCTGCCACCAGTGATATCGAGGATATCGCCCCGGCGGCCCTGCGCCTTGCCGGTGGCGAGGTTTTGCGCTTTGGCATTCCGGTGGACCCGGGCAACCTGCTGCTTCTTGGTGCGCAAAGTGGCCGCGATGTGCTTGGCCTGCCGGGCTGTGTGCGCTCCATGGCGCTGAACGGGGCGGATTGGGTGCTGGAGCGGCTGGTTTGCGGCATCAAGGTAGATGAGAGGATGCTGACCGGCATGGGGGTTGGCGGCTTGCTCAAAGAGATACCTACCCGCCCGCAACCGCGCCGCGCCGGTGCCGGGCATGGTCGGAACGTGGCGGTGATCCTGCTGGCTGCGGGGCAATCGCGGCGCATGAAAGGGCGGGATAAACTGCTGGAAATGGTTGACGGGCAAGCGATGTTGCACCACGCCGCCCGTGCGGCGCTGGAAAGCCGGGCCGATACGGTATTTGTGGCGCTGCCCCCGCAAGCCGATGCCCGCAGGGCGAGGCTTGCCGGGTTGGCCGTCAGGCCAATCGAGGCGGTGGATTTTGCCGAGGGCATGGGCGGCAGTCTGCGCAACGCCATGGCTGAAATCGGCGAAGGTTATGATGCGGTGATCGTGGCGCTGGCCGATATGCCCGAAATC
>WFQA01000019.1 GCA_015487255.1 Paracoccaceae bacterium
GGGGTGGGCACGGTTGAAACCGGCTGGGGGCTGTATCTTTTTACCTTTTGCGTGTTACTTTCAATGCTGATCACCGAATTGGCCAAGCGCCAGATGAAAGACCACTAATGGCCAAATCCAAAGCCACCTTCACCTGCACCGCCTGCGGCGCGAGTCACAAAAAATGGGCCGGGCAATGCGAAAGCTGCCATGCCTGGAACACGATTCAGGAAGAAGTGGCGCTAACCACCGGCCCGACCGGCAAGAGCCTTGGCGGGGCCAAAGGGCGCAAAATGGCCCTGAGCGACCTCAGCGCCCATGACGCCCCCCTGCCCCGCGCACAATCCGGCATTGCAGAATTTGACCGGGTGCTCGGCGGCGGCATGGTGCCGGCCTCGGCGATACTGGTTGGCGGCGATCCGGGCATTGGCAAATCCACCCTGTTGCTGCAAGCGGCGGCGGCTTTTGCCCAAAACGGCCAGAAGGTCATCTATATTTCCGGCGAGGAAGCCTCGGCACAGATCCGTATGCGCGCCCGCCGCCTTGGCGCGGCCGAGGCCCCGGTGCAGCTCGCCGCCGAGACCAACCTGCGAGACATCCTGACCACGCTGGACAGCGAGCGCCCGGCACTGGCGATCATTGATTCCATTCAAACCATGTGGGCCGACCATGTGGATAGCGCTCCCGGCTCGGTTTCGCAGGTGCGGGCCTGCGCTCATGAGCTGACCACATTTGCCAAGCGGCGCGGGGTTTCGGTGGTGCTGGTGGGCCATGTGACCAAAGATGGCCAGATCGCCGGGCCGCGGGTGGTGGAGCATATGGTGGATACCGTGCTTTATTTCGAGGGCGAACGCGGGCACCAGTTTCGCATTCTGCGCGCGGTGAAAAACCGCTTTGGCCCGGCGGATGAAATCGGGGTTTTTGAGATGACCGGCGCGGGGCTGGGCGAGGTCACCAACCCCTCGGCGCTGTTTTTGAGCGAGCGTGACAACCCCGCCCCCGGCGCGGTGGTATTTGCCGGGATCGAGGGCACCCGCCCGGTATTGGTCGAAATTCAGGCCCTTGTTGCCCCCTCGCCGCTGGCCACGCCGCGCCGCGCCGTGGTCGGCTGGGATAGCGCGCGGCTGGCGATGATCCTCGCGGTGCTCGACGCCCGCGCCGGCATCAGCTTTGGTGGCATGGATGTTTACCTCAACATCGCTGGCGGCATGCGCATTTCCGAGCCGGCGGCGGACCTTGCGGTGGCTGCCGCACTGATTTCGGCGCGGCAGGATAAAGCCATGCCACCCGACAGTGTGTGTTTTGGCGAAATCAGCCTCTCAGGCGCGCTGCGCTCGATCAGCCAGCCGGAAAACAGGCTGAAAGAAGCCGAAAAACTTGGCTTTTTATCGGCTTTTGCCCCAACGGTGATGAAGACTGTGGGCGAATCAGGCATAAGCGTGCAAAAGTTCGACGATATAAACGGTTTCATTTCTTCATATTTTGGAATAATAGACGAATAATAAAAACCAAGGGATAGCACACATGGAAGACTATACAATCATTGACGGTGTGGCGCTGGCCATCATCCTGATCTCGGGCTTTTTGGCCTATGCGCGCGGGCTGGTGCGTGAAACCCTGTCGATTGTCGGCTGGGGTGGCGCGGCGGTGATCGCCTTTATCTTTGCCCCGCAAGGCAAGGATCTTGTATATGAAATCCCGTTTGTGAACACTCTGGTGGGGGATAGTTGCGAAATCGCGCTGATCATCTCTTTTGCGCTGATTTTCATCGTTGCGCTGGTGGTTATCTCGCTGTTTACGCCTTTATTGGCGGGTATGGTTTCCAAATCGGCTCTTGGGATTATTGACCGCGCCCTTGGCTTTATCTTTGGTCTGGCACGCGGGCTGCTGTTGATCATCGTGGCGCTGTTTGCCTATGACCAGTTCATCGCCAGCGGCGAGGGTATCCGGATCATCGAAGACTCCCAAACCAGAGCCATGCTGGCCGATTCGCAAGCGCGCCTGGCAACCGAGGTCGAATCCTCCTCCATTCCCGGCTGGTTCATCGAGCGGTTTGACGAGCTGACATCGGTTTGTGCAGTTGGCGGTGCGGCTGGAACGCCGGTTACACCCCCTGCGGAAGATACCGCCCTCCCCCCCGTGGTAAACC
>WFQA01000020.1 GCA_015487255.1 Paracoccaceae bacterium
CGCCCGGAAGGCGGCCGCCCCGCCCCCCGCCGCCGCCGCTTCCGGCAAAAAGCCAGGGCCAGTTAAGCAGACCTGCCGTGCCTCGGGCACGGCATGCGCCGTCAAGGTGGGCTGAACAAAGGAGGCGTAGCCGACGACTTCAGGTCGCCGAAGGCGGCGCACGCGGCGGCGCTGCAGTAAAATATCCTGCCCTCACCGACAGGCTTGCCTTTGCCTCTGCGGGGGGTAAACCCCCACTCGGAAAAGGCACGGTTTTTGGCAAAGCCAAAAACACGGCTGGCCGGCGGCGGTGGCCGAGCTTACGCTCGGCGTCCTTGATAGCCGATGTTTCACAATAATATACATCTTAACCAAACTGTGACCGAATGCCGATTGCGCGCCTGTGAAACTGGGGGTAAACAACATCCATGTCTATTTGGGAATTCGCAAATCCGGTGCGGTTCATGCGCCTTTCTGGTCGGGTTTTACCGTATCTCACGGTGCTCACCATCTTCACCCTTGTTCCAGCACTCATTTGGGGGTTTTTCTTCACGCCTGATGATTACCGGCAGGGGGCCACCGTAAAAATCATCTACATCCATGTGCCTACCGCATTTTTGGCGATCAATATCTATTTCATGATGTTTGTCACCTCGATGATCTGGCTGATCCGCCGCCACCATGTTTCGGCACTGGCCGCCAAGGCCGCCGCCCCGGTTGGCGCGGTCATGACCCTGATCGCCCTGATCACCGGCGCACTCTGGGGCCAGCCGATCTGGGGCACCTGGTGGGTATGGGACCCTCGCCTGACTTCATTTTTGATCATGTTTATATTCTACCTCGGCTATATTGCCCTCTGGGCCGCCATTGATGACCCGGAAAAAGCCGCTGATCTCACCTCTATCCTGTGCATGATCGGCTCAGTTTTTGCGGTTATTTCGCGCTATGCCGTAGATTTTTGGGACCAGGGGTTGCACCAGGGCACCTCCGTGCCGCTCGCCCGCATGGGAGAGACAAATCAGGTAGCAGATGTGTTCTGGCAACCACTCATGCTATCATTAGTCGGGTTTTTCCTGCTGTTTCTTGTGCTGCTCCTCATCCGCACCCGCACCGAGATTCGCACCCGCCGCATCGCCGCCCTCCGGGCAAGAGAGGTATAATGCTACCCGATTTAGGAAAATACGCTTTCCCGGTCCTGTCCGCCTATGCGGCCATGTTTATTCTGACTATCGGAGTAATCCTAACCACACTGAAACGTGCCAAAACCAGCAAGGAAACCCTTGCAAAGCTTGAGCAAAAACAAAAGGCCAAAGCCGATGAGTGAAGAAAAGAAAAAGTTCAACTATGTTCTGCTCGCCCCGCCGATCATCTTTCTCGGTCTGGCGGCGATGTTTTTTTTCGGGCTGCAGCGAGATAACCCCAACGAGCTGAAATCCGAATTGCTGGGCCGCAAAGTGCCCAGCGTCAACCTGACCGACCTGCGCAGCGATCCGGCCCCGACCGATGAGGATTTCAACGCGCCTTACCCGAAAGTGGTGAATTTCTGGGCCAGTTGGTGTGGTCCCTGCCGGGCCGAAGCGCCGATACTGGAGCGCATGGCCGAGGAGATGAACATCCCGATCATCGGTATCAATTATAAAGACCAGCCCGATCAGGCGCTGGCTTTTCTGGAAGAGCTTGGGGATCCGTTCATCAAAATCGGTGCGGATTTCAACGGCCGAAACGCCATTGAATGGGGGCTTTACGGGGTGCCGGAAACCTTTGTGGTTGACGAAAACGGTATTATCCTGCTGCGCTATCCCGGCCCGATCACCAATGCGGTGCTCAACAAACGCATCCTGCCATTGCTGGGCATGACCCCGGAGGAATAACCGTGCGCATCGGGGTGCCGCCTGACCGGGCTGTCCGGTCAGTCTTCCGTCTCTTCTTCAATCGCGTATTTTGCAAAAATGCCCATCTGTGAAAAGATGAAAGCGAAGGTCGCCAAGGGCAGGAAAAAGGTTTTGAATGTCACCCATGTATCGGTGTCAAACCCGCGCCAGACCAGCTCGTTCAATATCGCCAAGCCGATGAAAAACATGGCGAATCTCTTGGTGAATATCATCCAGCCCTCATCCTGAAGCGGCATCATATCACCCATCAGATAGCGCAAATAGCTCTGCCCGCGCAGCAGGCCAAAGCCAAGCGTGCCGCCAAACGCAGCGTAAAGAATGGTCGGCTTCATCTTGATGAAAGTGGCATCTTGCAACCAAAGCGTCAGCCCGCCAAAGATCACCACGATCACCGCCGTGATCACCGCCATTTTAGGCAGGTGGCGGGTGGTGAACCACGACCAGGCCAGCGCGGCAAGGGTGACCGGAATAAACACGCCGGTGGCAAAAAGCACCTGCGCCAATTGCCGCTCCTCGTCATTGGCCCCCTCGGGGAAGGGCGCCCAGCGATAAGCAACAAAGAACACAATGATCGGGCCCATTTCGAGCGCGAATTTCACAATCGGGTTTTGTTTCTTTTCAGTCATGCCATTTCCTTGTTTCCGCCGCACCATAGCCGAATGCAAGGCAGGGTTCCACCCCACCAATACCCGATTTTTCCGTAGGGTGCGTGGTCCCCACGCACCGCTCAGCCAAATTCCACCACCACCGCCCCCAGCGCGATAATCGCCATCAAAACCCCGCGCACCACCCCCACGGTTTCGCGCAAAAACAGCCAGCCGATCAGGGCAGCAAACACCGTGGAGGTCTCGCGCAATACCGCCGCCTGCCCCACCGTATCCAGCCGCGTGGCCAGCATGATCGAGCCAAAACTGACCATGCCGATCACCCCGCCAATTGCCCCGCGCAGCATCAGCGGCGCAATGGCGGGCTTCACCGCCATGCCTTGGTAAAACCGGATGGAAATAAACGGAAAAATCAGCCCGTCAATAAAGAAAAACCACGCCAGAAAAGTGAGCGGATCAGCCGTGGCGCGAATGCCATACGCATCATAAACCGTATAAAGCGCCACAAACAGCCCGGTGATAAAAGCCAGCGCCAGCGCTTGCCACAGCACCCGCCTGTCTACCCGCGCCCGGCTCAGGTTAAACCCGGCAAGGGCAAATATCGCCCCCAGCAACAACCCCACCCCCAGCCACTGCACCGCGCTGAAGCGCTCACCAAAAATAAACCCGGCAGCGATGATGGTAACCAATGGCCCGGTGCCGCGCACCACTGGATAAACCACCGTATAGGCCCCGCGCGCATAGGCCATGGCCTGAAACAGTTTGTAACCGATATGGATAACCATCACCCCGGCAAAAATCAGCCACATATGCGGCTCGGGCCATGGCACGATAAAAAGCGCAAAAGGTGCCGCCATCAGCGCATAGGAAAAATCCATCGCGCCGCGTATCAGCCACGGGCTATATCGGCCCTTTTGCAGCGCACCAAATATCGCATGGGTCAGGGCGGCGAGCAGCGCCAGTGCCACCGCCAGCAGCCCCCCGGCTTGCGTTCCCTCCAGCCCGACCAGCCATTGGCTCACTCGACCCCCGCCAGCGCATTGGCAAATTCTTCCGGGTCAAACGGCGACAGGTCATCTATCGCCTCGCCCACCCCGATCGCATGGATCGGCAGGCCAAAGCGATCCGCCAGCGCCACCAGCACCCCGCCTTTTGCTGTGCCGTCAAGCTTGGTCATCACCAAGCCGGAAACATCCGCGATTTTGGTGAATATCTCCACCTGATTGAGGGCATTTTGTCCGGTTGTGGCATCCAGCACCAGCAGGGTGTTATGCGGCGCATCGGGGTCTTTCTTGCGGATCACCCGCACGATCTTGGCCAATTCCTCCATCAGGTCAGCCCGGTTTTGCAACCGCCCGGCGGTATCAATCAGCAGCATATCCGCGCCGCTCTCCTCGGCCTTGCCCATGGCCTCAAAGGCCAATGATGCCGGGTCCGATCCCTCCGGCGCGGTCAGCACCGTCACCCCGGCGCGCGCGCCCCATACCTGTAGCTGCTCCACAGCGGCAGCGCGAAAAGTATCACCCGCCGCAATCACCACCGATTTCCCCGCGCCCTTGAGCTGGCTGGCCAACTTGCCAATGGTGGTGGTTTTTCCCGAGCCATTTACCCCGACCACCAGCACCACCTGCGGGCGTTTTTTGTAAATCGGCAATGGCCGCGCCACCGGCTCCAGAATAGCCGCGCATTCCGCCGCCAAGAGCCGCTTCACCTCCGCCACGCCGAGCCTCTTGCCAAAGCGCCCCTCAGCCATGTTGGCAGCCACTTTCAGTGCCGTTTCCACCCCCATGTCAGCCGAGATCAGCATCTCTTCAAGGCTTTCCAGCATGGCGTCATCAAGCACCCGCTTTGGCCCATCCGCCCCCAAGGCCCGCGCAATTATACCCGGTTTGGGCGCTTCCGGTTTTGGCGCCTCTTCAGCCACCAGCGCCTGCACGCCCTGATCAATTTTGCTGGACGACCTGGTCAACCGCTTTTTAAGTTTTGAGAAAAAAGACATACATCCCCCTTTCCCCCTACTTAATACGCAATCCGGCATAAGAAAAGCACCGTGCGGTTTTTCTTTGTGATTACAATTGGTTTAACGCTAAACCTCATTGGGAAAATATCGCAATACCGTCAGAATATGGTTCGGTGCCGCCTGCCCCAACCCACAGATCGAGGCTTCGGCCATTGCCTCGCAAAGCTCCTCCAAAAGCGGCTTATCCCATTGTTTTTCCATGATTTTTACTGCCTTTTCACAGCCGACCCGGCACGGGGTGCACTGCCCGCAGCTTTCATCGGCAAAAAACCGCAGCATATTCAGTGCCGCCTCGCGCACGCTGTCCTGATCCGACAGCACCACCACCGCCCCCGAGCCGATGAAGCTACCATATTCCTGCAAAGTGTCAAAATCGAGCGGCACGTGGTTCAGGCTGGCCGGTAACAACCCCGAAGAAGGCCCGCCGGGCTGATAGGCGGTAAATTCATGCCCGTCCATCATGCCGCCACAAGCCTCGATCACATCGGTAATGGTAGAGCCGGCCGGCAGCAGCCTGACGCCGGGAAACCGCACCCGGCCAGAGACCGAATAGCTGCGCAAGCCGTTGCGGCCGTTTTTTTGATGGCTGCTGAAAACCTCCGCCCCGCCCCGGCATATCTTGCTGACCCAATGCAGGGTTTCCACATTATGCACCAAGGTGGGGCAGCCAAATATCCCGACCTGCGCCACATAGGGCGGGCGCAGGCGCGGCATGCCGCGTTTGCCCTCGATACTCTCGATCATCGCGCTTTCCTCACCGCAGATATAAGAACCGGCCCCACGGCGCAATTCCACAAAATCCGGTGCAACCAGCCCTGAATCTTCCAATGCCTTTATCTCAATTTGTAGCAGTTTTCGAACTTCCGGATACTCATCTCGCAGATAAATGTATATTTTTTCAACATCTACCGCCCAAGCGGCAATCAGCATGCCTTCCAGCATCGCATGGGGTTCGCGCTCCAGATAATAGCGGTCCTTAAAAGTGCCCGGCTCACCCTCGTCAGCGTTGACCGCCATCAGCCGCGGCCCCGGCTCGGCCCGCACAAAGCTCCATTTTTTCCCAGAGGGGAACCCGGCCCCGCCCATGCCGCGCAACCCCGATTGCAGGATCATCTCCTGCACTTCGTCCGGGGTTTTATCGCCACCGCGCAGGGCTTCAAGCACCCGGTAGCCGCCATCATCGCGGTAGGTTTCAAAAACCTCATAATCCGGCAATGCCAGCGGCATTTCCACCGCTGCCAATACCCGCTTGGCATCTGCCTGCCCCACATGATTATGCCCCACCGCCACCACCGGCGCGGCATCACAGCGGCCCATGCACGGCGCGCGCAGCACCCGCAATTGCGGGTGGCGCAACGATAATTCCTCATATAGCGCCCCGGCCCCGACCATCTCACAAGAAAGTGAC
>WFQA01000021.1 GCA_015487255.1 Paracoccaceae bacterium
CGGCCGAAAGCGCATTGACCCGGATATTCTTTGGCCCCAGATCCATCGCCATATAGCGCACGCTGGCCTCAAGCGCGGCCTTGGCCACCCCCATGACATTATAATGCGGCATCACCCGCTCGGCCCCGTAATAGGTAAGCGTGAGCAGGGCGCCGCCATCGGGCATCATCTTTTCGGCCCGCTGCGCCACTGCAGTGAAGGAATAGACCGAGATATCCATGGTCATTTTGAAATTATCCGCCGAGGTGTCCACATAGCGGCCTCTAAGCTCGTTTTTATCAGAAAAACCAATGGCATGCACCAAAAAATCGATCTTGCCCCACTTGGCTTCAATCGCGGCGAATGTCGCGTCGATCGAGGCTTCATCCGATACATCACATGGCAGCACGATATCGGAACCAACCGATTCGGCCAGCGGTTTTACCCGCTTGCCCAGCGCCTCGCCCTGATAGGTGAAGGCCAGCTCCGCCCCTTGCTCATGGCACATGCGGGCAATGCCCCATGCGATGGATTTGTCATTGGCGACACCCATTATAAGGCCGCGCTTCCCACTCATCAGTCCCGAGGTCATGAAAATACCCTTTTTATCATTGTTTACCCGGTTTACGCCAAACAGGCGAGCCATTCAAGAATGGAAACACCGGTGGCGCGTGGTAAATTGATCATATAGGCTGGCCGGAAGAATAGGAGGCGCGCATGTCTGAAAACCCCAAACGCAGCGGCATATTCGCCGGGGATGACCCTTTTGCCATTGCGCAGAGCTGGCTGGAGGAGGCAACCCGCAGCGAGCCGAATGACCCAAACGCCATGGCGCTGGCCACGGTTGATGAAAATGGCATGCCCAATACGCGCATGGTGCTGCTGAAAGAGATCGAGCCGGATGGCTTTGTATTTTACACCAATTACGGCAGTGTGAAAGCACAAGAGCTGGATGCATCGGGCAAGGCGGCTTTTGTGCTGCACTGGAAATCCCTGCGTCGCCAGATCAGGGTGCGCGGGGTGGTTTCGCGCGAGGATGGGGCCAGGGCCGATGCGTATTTTGCCTCGCGCTCGCTGCAAAGCCGGCTTGGAGCCTGGGCGTCCGAGCAGTCCCGTCCGCTCGAATCACGCGCGGCGCTGATGGCCAAGGTGGCTAAATTAACCATTTCCAAAGGCGTGAATCCGCCGAGGCCGCCGTTTTGGGGCGGCTATCGGCTTAATCCACTGGAAGTGGAGTTCTGGGCCGATGGAGCCTATCGATTGCATGATCGCTTCAAATGGCATAGATTGCAGCTGTCGGGGGAGTGGTCAATCTCACGGCTCAATCCCTAGGCGCGATGAGTGCTTGAAAAGTGAAAATAAGTTAACAATTATTAATTTCAGTTTGTAAATCTTCAGCTAAGCACTTTAGAATGTAGTATGTTAGCTTGCTTAGTCGTTGAATCCGTAGCAATATTAGCCAAATCGTGAAAAGAAGAATGTGTTTTGTGTTTTCGCCCCTCGGGCCAGTTCTACAAATCACCGGAAGGACAGAATGAAAAAAGGCCAGGTTAAATGGTTCGATGCCGCCAAAGGCTACGGATTTATTATTGCCGATGATGATTTGGGCGATATTTTGCTACACGCCAATGTGCTGCGCAATTTTGGCCGTGGATCGGTGGCGGAGGGTTCGCAGGTTTCTTTCAGTGTGCAGCAGACGGAACGCGGGCGGCAGGCGGCAGAGATCTTCGAAATAGTAGCACCGGTTGAAACTGCCGGAACTGTCGAGGCAGCGCAGGTTTTACCTGAATTGCCCAAGGTGGAAGGCGTGCCGCTGGAGCCGGCCCGAATCAAGTGGTTTGACAAGGCAAAGGGTTTTGGTTTTGCCAATACCTTTGGCAGTGCCGAGGATATTTTTTTGCATCTCGAAGTGATGCGCCAATACGGGTTTTCCGATCTTTCCCCCGGCGAGGCGATCTCGGTGCAGGTGGTTGAAGGGCCGCGCGGGCGCATGGCCGGGGCGATTTATTCCTGGGATAAACCCATCGAGACGAAAGGGTCTTAACGTGCATTTTAGAGCGATAGCCGTTTCGGCAATGCTGGTTGCCGCCAGCCCGGCATTGGCCAATACCTGTGCGGAAAATATGATCGAGCTGCGCAGTGGCGGGGTGCAGGCCCAGTTCGAGATCGAGCTGGCCGTTACCCCCGCCGAGCAGGCCGAGGGGCTGATGTTTCGTGAAAACATGCCGCAATTTTCCGGCATGCTGTTTATTTACGAGCGCGAGCAACGGGTGTCTTTCTGGATGAAAAACACCCTGATTCCGCTTGATATGCTGTTTATCGACAGCACCGGCACCGTGCAGCGGATCAGGGAAAACGCCACGCCGGAAGATACCACGCCGATTCCGGGCGGCGACAATATCCAGTATGTGCTGGAAATCAACGGCGGTATGTCGCAGATGCTGGGCCTCTCGGATGAGGTCGAGGTTCGCTATATCGGCTTTGATCAGGAAAAAGCTGTCTGGCCGTGTGAATAGCTGATTTTTCGCTTTTCATTCCCCGCTTTACCCTCTAAATGGTGCCCAAGGTCGGGGCGTGGCGCAGCCTGGTAGCGCGGCGGTTTTGGGTACCGTAGGTCGTAGGTTCGAATCCTATCGCCCCGACCAGTTTTTGTCGCCCGCAAAGTAATTTGGGAGCCGCATGCAAATTTCAAAAACATCCACGATTATGCTGCTTTTGCTGCTGTCGGCCGGCTTGCAATTTTGGTTGCCGATCTTTGGCGACGAGGCTTATTTCGTTTCCTGGGGGCTCAGGCCTTCGCTTGGCTATTATGATCACCCGCCCAGCATTGGCTGGCTCTCCATTCCGCTGATCTGGCTGGAAAACCAGCTCGGGATAGTGCCGCACGGGGTGTTGCACCGGGTGATGGTGTTGGCGCTGGCCATCGCCACGCTATTTTGGCTGCGCCGCCCGCTCGGGCGGATGTTTCCGGGGCAGAATATTGATGACCTGCTGCTGGCTGTCGCTGCCTTGCCGGTGTTTGTCGTGGTGTTCAACTCCTTTTTCAACGATACGATTCTGGCGGTTTTCCTGCTGGTGTTCTTTGTGGCCAGCTACCAGTCTTTTTCGGAGCGGGCGTGGCGGTTGGGGCCTATACTGCTGGCGGGGCTTGGCTTTGGCCTGGCGCTGCAAACCAAATATTCGGTTGGGGTTTTTTATATCGGGCTGGTGCTTTCATTGCTGGTATCAGCTGATGGCCGGCGGTTTTTGTTTGGCCGGTTTATTGCCATTTCGGTGGTGGCGGGGCTGATCTTTTTGCCCAATGTTTTCTGGAATCTTTATAATTGCAATATCAACTTTGCCTTCAATTTTGCTTTTCGCAATGTTGAGGCCAGCGCCATGGGCGGGGTGCAGTTTTTGCTGGTGCTGCTATTGGTGCTGGGGCCAACGGGGTTTTTCCTGCTTTCGGGCTGGCGCCGGGGCGGGCGAATCGGGTTTTTCAGCGCGGCGCTGATCGGGGTGGTGCTGGTCTCGCTGGCTTATGCGGTTTCGCGCGGCACTTTCCGGTTGAACTGGGGCACGCCGTTTTTAATGATGGGGCTTTTGGCGGCGGCCGAACTTGTGAGCGCGGATAAAATCAGGCGGCTTAAGGCTTGGAATCTCGGGTTTTCCCTGGTTTCCCTGCTGCCGATCATCGGGCTTTTGGCGCTTGATGCCATGGGCCAGCGCCCGCTGGAGCGCTTCTTGCCGCCAGCGGCCTTGGCGCAGTTCAATATGGAGGCCGATATGGCCGATGGCTCGCTGCCCAAATCGATAAATGCCGCGCGGGGCACGGCCTGGGTGGCCAGCGATTTTTATGGCCAAGTGGCGGTGTTAGAGAATTACGGGCTGGAAAACGTGGTATTGATCAGCCAGTCGATTTTTGGCCGCAATCAGGATATGTTCATTGATTACAGTGCCTTGGACGGGAGTGATATCCTCTATCTCACCGATAGCCCCGCCGAGGCCCGCGCCTTTGCACTGCGGTTTTTTGATCAGGTGGAAGAGCTGGCCCTGCCCGGCACCCGCCAAACGCATATCGCCTTTCTGGGCCGGGGTTTTCGCTATGAAACCTATCGCACCGAGAAGATATTGCCCTTCATGGCCGCTAAATATGATGCCTCCCCCTTTCCCGCACTTGGCTGCTTTATGGACAAGTATCGCTAAACGCGAAGTGATTCTCTTGCAGATGCTTGAGGCTGGTAATAAGGCAAAATGCCAAACGGCTTGAATTCGTTTGGTTTTTGAAATCACCCTTGGCGACCCTGCCCTGAAGGGGGGTGCCCCGCGTTTTGCGGCCATGTGCGCGTCAACCAAAAAAATGTCAAAAAATAAAAATAAAGCATTTGACCTGAGGCTGAAAAATACTGCAATTAGATGCTACCGGCAAACAAGCTACTAGATATAGTATCACCCGATGGTTTTCGCGTGATATCGGGCAGGGGCCTTATAATCTGGATAAGCTCGAATTTATAACAAAATACCCTGAGGCAGGGCAGGCTAAGAAAGCAGGAAGCTATGAAGATTGATCGTAAATTCACCACGCAAAAAACAGGTGCATATGGCGGGCTGGAATTTATCAGCCGTAGCTCTGAGATTCGCAACCCCGACGGTTCGATTGTGTTTGCGCTTGATGATATGGAAGTGCCCAAGGGCTTCAGCCAGGTTGCCGCCGATGTGCTGGCGCAAAAATATTTCCGCAAGGCCGGGGTGCCGGTGGCCACCAAGCGGGTGCGCGAAAAAGGCATGCCGGAATTCCTTTGGCGCTCGGTGCCCGATGAAGCCGCGCTC
>WFQA01000022.1 GCA_015487255.1 Paracoccaceae bacterium
TCCGGCGTGCCCGCCGCCCCCGGCGCAATCGAGGCGGTGATCCGCCCCCGCCATGGAAAGGTGGCCTGCTCGGCCCCGCCATAAGGGTCCGGCAAGCCGTTGCCCATCGGAATATCCATCAGGATAAACGGATAAAACATCACCGCCTTGCCCTGTTCCCTGATCGCGGCAATGCTCTGCAACACCGACTGATCCGCCGGCGTGCCGCCAAAATTCGGCCGATCCTCGTCATCGCGGCTGATCAACGGCACTTCACCCCGCCCTGCCCCGCTCACCTGCCAGACCATCGGCTCGCCATCCACCAAAGCCTGCTCGGCCTTGGGGGCAATCTCGCATTCACCACAGCGCAGATCATCGCCAAACCAGCTCACCACCAGCGCCACGCTCTCGCAATTGGGCAGATCCCCCTGCATCTGCTGCAATGAAAGCTCAAGGTCGGTCACCCCGGCCTCGTTATTGGTATTGGCGGCCCGGTTGGCGCCCTTGCCCTCGGGGTAATAAACCGGCTCGGTGGCCAGCGCATATTCGCCCGAGCCGGGAATGAGCGCCACCCCCTGCACCAGATCGGCAGGCGCATCCTGCCGCGCCCGGATCACCTCAAAATTGAACTGCGGCACCCGGTTGCCAAACTGGGTAATGTCAAGGTCCTCAAACACCACATAAGCCACACCGCGATAGGCCGGTGCATCCCCCTCCAGCGCCACTATCGCCGGGTCGGCCATCTGGCTTTCATCACCCACATGCAGCCGCCAGTTGATCCCGCTCATATCCAGCCGCTTGCCATCAGCCCAAACCCGGCCAATACGGGTGATCTCACCCTCGCAAAGCGCAATCGCCAGACTGACCGAATAGCTGAATTCCCTGCTTTTGGGCTGGCCAAAACCCTTGCCACCCCCGGTGCTCACATTCTCCCTGAACCGGCTGGCCCAGATCACCTGCCCGCCGACACGCATCGCGCCATAAACCTGCGCCACGGGCCGCCCCTCGGCCGCCCCCTGAATGCGCAGCGTATCCACCCGGCCCTGCTCCACCGGGGCCGAGCCGCCAAGCAGGCCCTGATCAATGATATTGCCGATCGTGCCGCCAATTGCCCGGCCAACCACCGCCGCGCCAAGGCCCAGCACCGAGCCGCCCACCGCCGAGCCAATGGCCCCGCCAGCCGCCGCCAATAATATCGTCGCCATTCTAAGCTCTCCTATCAGGAATCCGAAATCTACCGGCTATGCGCCGCGCCCAGGCGGGCGTCAGCGGGGTTTCCACCACGCCGCGCCCCGAATAGGCATGAATTATTTTCTCCGCCCCCACACGGGCATCCGACAGGATCGCCACATGTTTCACCACCCCCCGCCCGAGCCGAAACAGCAGCACATCCCCAGGCCTGGCCAGATCCACCTCAAGCATATGCCGCCGGGCGGCGGGCAACAGCCGCTCCACCCCGTCGGTCTCTGACCAATCCGGCGTATAGGCCCCGGGCTTTTCCGGCTCGGCCCCGTGCAGCTCACGCCAGACCCCGCGCAAAAGCCCGAGGCAATCCGCCCCGGCCCCCTTGCAACTAGCCTGATGTTCATAAGGCGTGCCGATCCAGCCCCGCGCCAACAGCACCACCCGCTCACCCATTCCGCAGGCTCCCGCCATCATTCAGCCCGTCACTGCGGGGGAAATCACTAACCCAGTCCTCCCCCGGAATCGTCGGAAAACCGCGAAAATTGAGCAGGTTGTCAAACTTCACCCGGCAGGTCTCGCTGCGCTTGTCACAACCGACCACCAGCTCGGCCATATCCCCGGCCTGCACCGGCGCGCGCAGCTCTTCCCACAGTTCGAGATCCCGCCCCGCATCCCCGGCAATATCCACCTTCACAATCGAGATCACTCCGGCATTCGCACCCGAGGTCCAGCGCAACTGCCCGGCGGCAAACCAGCCGCTATCCGCGCTCAAAACCGGGTCCACCCGCAAGCGGCGCGCATTACCCGCCGCCAACACGCTCACAGTCTCGACCCGGCCCGCAATGCCAAGATCAACCCCGCAGCGCACATCGCCAAGCGTGGCATCACAGCCCGGCACATAACCGCGCCCCAAAGGCTTGTTCAGCGCCTCGCTCAGCGAGCGCAGCTCGACCTCAAACGCCGAGCTGCCACGGCGTATTTCGCCCAATGTGCCGCGAAACACCAATTCGCGCACCGATACATCCTGCCAGTTCACCAGCCATTGCACCACTTCGGCACGGTCAAACTTCCCGGCCAGAATATCACTGTCACGCAGGCCCACAGCGCTCAGCGCCCCCACGGCCTGCCCGTTATCCACCGCCAGCCCGGTGCTGCTCTCCAGCGCCGAGGCATCCAGCCCCGTGCCAGCCAGAAACACCTGCCCGTCAAACTCCAGATCACGGTCATGATCGGTAAAGCCAAAACTCACCCCGTCCTGGCGCACCATCCGCCAGCAGCGGCAAATCGTGGTTGCGCCGCCATCGAGCAGCGCCTGAAACCCACTTGAAATATGCATCAGACCCGCACCTCCACCACCGGAATGGACGGGATCTCCCCGGCCGCGAACGCCCCGGAACTGGCCTCGATCCGGTCACTGTCAAAGCGCACCGGCACATCAAATTCATACCCCGCGGTCAGGATCGCCTCCTCGGCGGGCGGGGTGTAAAAACTGATCACACCGCTGGTGTAGTCCATGTCATAATGCATGCCCTCTTCCAGCACATCCCCGGCCAGCGCCACGACCACCCGGCTCTCCAGCGGCTTTGCGATCACCCGCTGGTAATTGAACGCCCCCGAGCGATAATTCTTGATCAGGGGAAAGGCCGTCCGCACCCCGTCACCCTCGCCGAATTTCTGGTCCAGCGGGCCAAAATTCTCCGATGGCAGACAGGATTTATAGTCGGTCCAATCCTTCCAGCGAAAGCCAAAAAGCTGGCCCTGCCGCGCTTCGAAAAACGCAAACACCTCCGCCAGATCATCGAGCGAGCGCATGCCCAGCCCCGCATCATAGCGGCGGCGCGATTGCGCCCAGGGGCTGTTGCGCTCCTCGAACCCGTTGGAAAGCGTCACAATTTCAGTGCGCCGCTCCGGCCCACCGGCTGAACCGAGCGACAATGCCGTCGGAAACCGAACCTCGTGAAAATCCATATCCACCTCCCAAAAGTTTAAAGATTACGCTGGCCGCGGGCCAGGGCGCGCTGGTATTGCGCCGCGATCTGCGCGCGCGAGCGCTGAAAGCCCGCCACATCCGGCGTGCTGATATTCATTGTCACATTCACCGTGGCACCGCCGCCGCCACGCACCCCAAGCTTGCCGTCAGCCCCCCGCGCCAAAGGCATGATCGCCTCCGGCCCGGCCTCGCCCATCAGCCCCGTACCGCCGCGCATCGGAAAGGATGTCGCCTGTGAAACCACACCGCCCCGGGCAAAAGCCTGCACCCGCCCTTGCGAAAATGCCGCCCCGTTCTGAAACGGCAATATCCCCTGAATCAGGTTCTGCAAACCGCCACCAATCAGATTGCCAAGCTGGTTTGTTACCGGTTTCAGCACCGAATCCAGCGCCGAATCGGCAATGGAAAGCGACAGCCCGCGCAACACATCGGTCAGCCGCCCGCCATCAAAAACCAGCGCATCAAAAGCACTGCGCAAGCTGGTGCCCACCGAACGCTGAAAGCCGGTGGCCTGCGCGCTCGTTGCCGCCATCACCGTATTCACCCCGGCCAGTTCGCTCTTGAAAGCCGCCGTCATCGCCTTGGTGCCGGCAATCGAGCTTGCAAGATCCCCCAATGCCAGATCAAGATTGTCCAGATCCGCTGTCACATCCGCCATGTTCATTCCTCTCGTCAGGATATTTCGCCATCAATTCCATCAGCCCGGAGCGGTTCATCGCCCGCGCTCCGTCCAGCCCGGCCATCAGGGCCAGTTCAGCCGGGGTCAGCGCCCAGAATTGCGCCGGGGTCAGGCGCAACTGCCCCAGCCCCAGCCGCATCAGGGCCGGCCAGTCAAACCGCTTCATCAGCCACGCTGAAGGCGCGTTTGAGCAAAAGCGCGCCGGCCTTCGCCGCCACCATCACCCCGCCCTCGATCTCGCTGTTCAATAGCGTTTCACGATCAATCAACAGCCCCGCTCCGCGCAGCCCCGCCAGCAACAGAGCGATCAGATCATCCGAACCGAAAGCCCCGTTTTCAAAGCGCTCGACCAGCGCCAGCAGCGAATCCGCCCCCAGCGCCGTTTCCAGCTCGGCCAGCGCCCCGAGGGTGAGGCGCATCTTGTGCGCCTTGCCATCGAGCACCAGCGCCACATCGCCCCGATAAGGGTTCATATGATATCTCCGACAAAGGCCAGCTCACCCCCGGAGGACAGCGAAATATCATAGGTGGCCTCGCCGTCATAATCCCCGGCATATTCCAGCGCGGTAATCTGAAACGGCCCTTCCAGCGTGCCAAATGCCGGAATGATCATCTGAAAGACCGGGATTTCGCCATTCATGAAATATGTCCGCGCCCGGTCATCGGTATCGGCGTTCAAAAATACCCCCGAGCCGCTGATCGAGGCCGAGCGCACCCCCGCCCCCGGCAGCAGCTCGCGCCACCCCCCGGCACTGGCGATATTGGTAACATCCACCGTTTCCGAGTTAAACGACAGCCGCGAAACCCGCAGCCCGGCAAAGGCAATAAAGCTCCCCGTGCCGGTCATATCAATTCGTATCAAAACATCTTTGCCTTTTTGAGCAGCCATTTTTCAGCTTCCTTATATTGTGCCATCATCAAGAATTGCCCGGAAAACCAGGGCAATCCGTCGGGTTTGCGGGGCCGCACCCCGGCGCGCCCTCGATTTTATGAACATCAGGTTGACCAGCTTGCCCCGGCTGAGCGGCATATCCGCCCAGCCCA
>WFQA01000023.1 GCA_015487255.1 Paracoccaceae bacterium
TCAACCATTTCACCGGCCTGAACATTGTCCAACCCATATACACGCGCGATACCGTCACCAACTGACAGCACACGCCCCACTTCAGCGACTTCAGCCTCAGCACCAAAATTCTTGATCTGGTCCTTGAGGATCGCAGAGATTTCCGCGGCTTGGATGCTCATTTATCCGACCTCTTTCATTGCATTTTGAAGATTGTTGAGTTTGTTGCGAAGCGAGCTGTCGATCATCACCGAGCCAACTTTCACAATAAGACCGCCGATAAGCTCCTTATCAACGGCCACATTTACTTTCACGTCCTTGCCAACCGATTTTTTCAGCGCGGCGGCCAAAGCGGTGCTCTGCTTGTCGGTCAGGGCCTTGGCGGCGGTTACCGCAGCACTTACCTCGCCCCGGTCCTCGGCGGCCAGCGCCTTTACCTGCGCGATCATCTCGGGCAGCACAAACAGGCGGCGGTTTTCGGCCATCAGCGCCACGGTGTTGGCCACTTCGGCCCCCAGCCCCATTTTATCGGTCAGGGCGCGCAGGGCCTTGCCTTGCTCATCGCGGCTCAAAAGTGGCGAGGAGATGAGATCACGCAAATCAGCGCTTTCATCAAGCGCCCCCTGCAGCGAATCAAGATCAGCCTCGACGGCGGCCAGCTTCCCGGCCTCCTTGGCGATCTCGAACAATGCGATCGCATAGCGCCCCGAGGCCCCTGCGGTTATTGATGCTGTAGCAGACACGAACACCCCTTTATTCTTGGCACCCAGATGTATGGGCAATAGCTTACCGTCCGGCGAGTCACACAAACCCGTTGAAATCGTCGCGGTGATAGCAGAGGGCTGCGCGTGAGGCAAGAGACAGGCCAAAACCCGCCAATTTCGGAAAATCGAAGTGTTATCAACATCTTAACCCCAGCCCCTCACCCGATGCGACGCTTTGCGCGGTATATTTGTCGATTTTTTTAGAGGGAGAGGCGGTGAATCGGAGGTATTCTGGAATGCAGGGTGGGTTTTAACCCACCAATGGCGGGGTGGTGGGTTAAAACGCATCCCACAATGCTAATCTCCAACCTCAGCTTCAAGGCAGGTTAGGAACCGCTGTGATTCAAGGATATTCTCAATCGTTCCGCCAACATCAGATTTCACAAAACAAATCGCATCGCTAGCCCTATCAAAGTCTTGAAAAGAATAGCCGGTTTGAGCAAAGAACGAAATGATCATTTCTTTGTGGGTATAAGGCCCAACATCCAATTTAGAATTGCTGAGTTCTAATACCCGAACAAGAATTTCTGATGCAGCAATCATATACATTAATTCGCGACTATCGCTCCCCTCGGATACACGCCGCATAACACCAAATGCCGCCCCCCAAGCTAATGCTGGTTCAGCCCTCCTTAAGCCGGCGCCTTCCAGAAATAAAATAGCATGCCTACTTGCAACAAGGGCGTTATTTTGGCCACCAAGATACTGCATCGCACGCGAACTCTTCGCCACTTCACCCCGTTTCAACTCTTGAGAAAGCGTCTCGTCCAGCAAGCATCCGGCGTCTACGATAAAAAATAATTGCGCATTCGCTTCATTTATATCTGAAATTGCAGCTGCCCGAATACTCTCACAAGATGAAAACTCTTGTGCCGCTATTGGCCCACTCAAAATCACATAAAAGAGCGCCGGGATAATTTGGACAAAATAGTTTTTCATAAGCTTCACAATACTCTTACCCCCGCGCCGCAGGCTTAGGCCGCCCAAGCCCCTGCAATATCCCCACCGGGGCCTTCACCGCCTCGCGCAGCCCGCCTTTGGGCAGGGCATAGATCTGCTTGGTGGCCTCCAGCAAGATCGCCCCCGCCCCCAGCCTGCCGCCGGCACGCGGCCCCCATGTCTCCCAAAACGGCGCGGATTTCAGCCAGAATCGCTTCTGGCTTGGCGGGGCATAAAGCGCCATCACATGCCGCTCTCCCTGAAAGCGGTGCAACCGCAGATACGCCTCCAACTGCCCCACAGAGTATGGCCGGCCATAGCCAAAGGGCGTTGCATCCCGCCGCGCCCAGATCCCCGAGCGGTTCGGCACGATAAACACCACCTTGCCGCCCGGCGCCAGCACCCGCCAGATTTCAGCCAACAGGGCATCGGGCTGCTCGCAGGTTTCCAACCCGTGCGCCACCACGAGGCGGTCAAGGCTGCCCGCCACCAAGGGCCAGGCCACCTCCTCCACCAGCGCCGTCAGGTTGGCCCCGCCGGGCGGCCAGTGCATTACGCCCTGCTGCCCCGGCATCAGCCCCAGCACCCGCTGCGCCTCACCCATAAATGGCCGTAAAACCGGCACGGCAAAACCAAAGCCCGCCACATCCATACCCTTCACATCCGGCCATAACCGCCGCATCGCCCGCTGCAAGCCACGCTGCGCCGAGCGCCCCAGCTTGGTGCGATAATAAAAATTCCTAAGGTCGATGACATCAAGATGCATTGCGCGGGGTCCTTTGCCTGTAGCCTAGCCCACCACACGAAGCTTCGCAATATCGGGGCGGACTGCGTCAAATCCCTCCGCCTCCATGCCAACACTTCAATAGACCCCTCTCTATAGACATGTTAAATATGACATGTCTATAGAGAGGCAATGTTCAAGCCGCAACACAAACCAAAGCTTCAGCACGGCGCGGGCACGCCCTCACCACAAGCACAATATCCGCCGCGCCGCCACCGCGTCGCACACGCATTTTGCCTCTGGCAAAAAGCCGCCTCAACGAGGCGCACGGGAGCGCGGCATCCTTGCAAAACCCAGCACTTTCCGCCAAGCTCTCCACAAACGGAGCCATCATGACAGAAATCCTCACCATCCCCTGCCTCGCTGATAACTACGCCTTTCTGCTGCACGATAACGGCACCACCGCCCTCATTGATGCCCCTGAATCCGCCCCCGTGCTGGCCGCGCTAAAGGCCAGGGGCTGGAATCTCGACATGGTGCTGCTCACCCACCACCACTGGGACCATGTTGACGGATTGCCGGAACTGCTGGCGCACACATCTCCCAAAATCATCGGCGCGGCACCAGATGCCCACCGCCTGCCCAAGCTCGACATCGCGCTTAACGAGGGCGACGAGCTGGCCGTTGGCAACCTGAAAGGCCGGGTGATCGATGTATCCGGCCACACCATCCACCATATCGCCTATGCCTTTCCCGGCGCGGTTTTTACCGGCGACAGCCTGATGGCGCTGGGCTGCGGGCGGGTGTTTGAGGGAGATATGCCGATGATGTATGACAGCCTGCAAAAACTGGCCACCCTGCCCCCGGATACCATGGTCTATTCCGGCCACGAATACACCCAGGCCAATGGCAAATTCGCCCAAACCATAGAGCCGGAAAACGAAGCGTTGCAAGCGCGCATGGCGGATGTTGAGCGTATGCGGGCGGCGGGCGTGGCCACCGTGCCCTCGCTTTTGGCGCTGGAACTGGCGACCAATCCGTTTTTACGCGCCCGCGACGCCGCTGCTTTTGCCAGAATCCGCCGCGCCAAGGATAATTTCTGAGAGGTTGACATGAGCAGCAATTCCGGCCCGATCGAAACCCGCCTAAAGGTGATGACATGGAACCTGTGGTGGCAATTCGGCCCGTGGAAAGAACGCGCGCAGTCAATAGAATCCACGATAAAGGCGCAAGCCCCGGACCTGATCGCCCTGCAGGAAGTTTGGGGAGATGCGGCGGAGAATCACGCCAAAATCCTTGCGGAAAACCTCGGCTATCATTATTTTCATGCCGGCTCCATGGTGATGAACGGCATCGGCTTTGGCAACGCCATCCTGTCACGCTGGCCTATTTTGCAAAGCGAAGAAATCACCCTTTCCGGCCAGGAGGAAACCGGCGAGATCCGCAACGCCCTTTACGCCAAGATCAACGGGCCGCGCGGTGAGGTGCATTTTTTCTGCACTCACCTGAACTGGCGTTACGAGCAAAGCCATATCAGGCAGGTGCAGGTGCGTGAAGTAGCTGAATTCGTGAAGCAAAACAGCGGTGGCAAAATGCCCCCGATCCTGTGCGGAGATTTCAACGCCGAGCCGATGAGCGACGAGGTCCGCGCCCTCACCGGACTAACGACCACCGCCACAAAAGACCTGGTGTTTTACGATGCCTGGAATGCCGCAGGCAGCGGGGAAGGCTACACATGGGATAACAATAACCCGTATGCCGCAGCCGAATTCGAACCAAACCGCCGCATAGATTACATCTTCTCCGGCCACCCCAAAGCCCGTGGGCGCGGGCATGTAACGCAGATCGATATCATCGGAAACACCCCGCTTAAAGACATCTGGCCCAGCGATCATTTCGGCCTGCACGCCGAGATCAGATATTGAGTGCCTTGCCGAGCGAAGCGAGGCCATCGGCGTCGCCAGACACCGTTCAGCTTGCTGAAAAGGTGCCTTTGCCGAGTGGGGCTTCAGCCCCGCAGAGGCAAAGGCAATTTGCCGAAATGTCAGCGTATTTTACTGCAGCGCCGCGGCGCGCGCCTCCTGCGGCGACCTGAAGTCGTCGGCTGCGCCTCCTTTGTTCAGCCCACCTCGTCGGCGCCTGTCGTGCAAAAAGCACGACAGGAAAAACATTAACGGTCGCGGTGAACCTTTTCCTTGCGCTCGTGGCGTTCTTGCGCCTCAAGGCTCAGGGTCGCGATTGGGCGAGCATCGAGCCGCTTCAGTGAAATCGGCATGCCGGTTTCATCGCAATAACCAAAAGAGCCGTCCTCTATGCGGCGCAGGGCGGCGTCGATTTTGGCGACCACCTTGCGCTCGCGGTCCCGTGTGCGCAACTCAAGGGCGCGGTCGGTTTCCTCGGATGCGCGGTCGGCCACGTCAGGGATATTGCGGGTACCTTCCTGCATTTGCTCGATCGTGTCACGGCTGCCCTTCAGGATATCGTTCTTCCAGGCCAGCAATTTTTGGCGAAAATATTCCAACTGGCGGTCATTCATAAACGGCTCGCCTTCCGCCGGTTTGTAATCAGCATCCAAAATTGTTTCTGCTTTCATGCGAAGCTCCCAACCCAATACATGTGCGTCTTGGCGTTTCCGGTTCAATTAGAATCGCACTTCACTGCCTTTCGCTACGCTCAAATGCGAATTGCGATGATCTTGGCTCAATATGAACCGGATCCGCTTTAACGCGGCTCCTGCGCGAGGGAATAGCTGGGTTTGACAGGAATGTCACTAGCTTGTTGTGCAAGTTTGTGTGAAATATTTGTTCAAATGAGGAAAGCTGCGATTCCGCGGGAAGTTTAGAGGCGAAAAATGCGTTTTGAAGGCACAACATCTTATGTAGCAACCGATGATTTGAGCGTGGCGGTAAATGCCGCTATTGCGCTGGAGCGCCCGCTTTTGGTTAAGGGTGAGCCGGGCACCGGCAAAACCGAGCTGGCCCGGCAGGTGGCAGAAGCGCTTGATCTGCCGATGATCGAGTGGAACATCAAATCCACCACCAAGGCCCAGCAGGGGCTTTATGAATATGATGCCGTCAGCCGGCTGCGTGACAGCCAGCTCGGATACCCCAAAGTAAACGAGGTGAAAAACTACATCAAGCCTGGCAAGCTCTGGCAGGCGTTTCAGGCCGAGCGGCGGGTGTTGCTGCTGATTGACGAAATCGACAAGGCCGATATCGAGTTTCCCAATGATCTGTTGCAGGAACTCGACCGGATGGAGTTTCATGTTTATGAAACCGGAGAGCAGATAAAGGCGCGGCAGCGCCCGGTGGTGATCATCACCTCGAATAACGAAAAAGAACTGCCGGATGCGTTTTTGCGCCGCTGTTTTTTCCACTATATCCGCTTTCCCGATGCTGAAACCATGGGTAAAATCGTCCAGGTGCATTTTCCCGGCATCAAGCAGGCGCTGGTCGAGGCGGCGCTGACCCAGTTTTACACCCTGCGCGAAACGCCGGGGTTGAAGAAAAAGCCGAGCACATCTGAGGTGCTGGACTGGCTGAAGCTGCTGCTGGCCGAAGATCTGGCCCCGGAGGACCTGCGCGGCGATGCCAAAGACGCCCTGCCCAAGCTGCACGGGGCGCTTTTGAAAAATGAACAAGACGTGCATCTGTTTGAGCGGCTGGCTTTTATGGCAAGGGGGCAGAGATGAAGATAAGAGCGCTGAGGCCGGAGGACCGCGACAGTTGGGGCGGGCTTTGGAAAGGTTATCTCGATTATTACGAGACCGAATTGCCAAGCGAGATGTATGACCTTGCCTTTGAGCGCTTGCTTTCAGGCCGCGAGCACGAGTTTCACGGGTTGGTCGCCGAGAAAGACGGTGCGTTGGTCGGGTTGGCGCATTATCTGCTTCACCGCCATGGCTGGAAGGTGCAGCCGGTGGTCTATTTGCAAGATCTTTATGTGAACGCAGCGGCGCGGGGCAGCGGGGCCGGGCGGGGCTTGATCGAGGCTATCTATGCCGAGGCGGATGCGATGGGCTGCCCGGATGTCTATTGGATGACGCAGGATTTCAACGCCCCCGCGCGCGGGCTTTATGACAAGGTGGCGGTGAAAACGCCGTTTATAAAATATGCGCGGTAGCGCTCAAACCGGCAGGCTGGCGCATTTTGCAGCAAGCTGCAAAATGTGTCTGGCGACGCCGAAAGCCTCGCTTCGCTCGGCACCCCCTCCCCGGCCCTCCCCCTTGGAGGGGGAGGGGGCGATGGAGGCAGGCTTTACCCATAAAAGCCATTGGCTGCGCTTGCCGCGAATCTTCGCGGGCGTGATGCTCGCCGGGTTTGTTGGTGGCTGCGCGGTGCAAGGCAACTTGCCAGGCGCTTCTCCGGCGGGCCAAGGGGTGGCGCGGGCCAATTCGGTGATCGCGGAGGAATTCCTCGCGCTGGTGTTTGAGACCGAGGGCGGGGTGCGGATACCGCGATTGCTGAAATACGAGGAACCCGTGCGGGTGATGATGGACCCGGCACTCGCGGCCTACCAGGGTGATCTGGAGCAGGTGATCAGGCAGATCAGGCGGCGGGCAGGGGTGGATATCGCCGTCACAACCGGGGCGGCGCAGATCCGCATCCAGCAGGTGCCCGCTGCCGCGCTGAAACGGGTTTACCCAACGGCTGCCTGTGTTGTCGTGCCCGGGGTGGCCAGCTTTGCCCAGTTTCAGCGCGGCCAATACCCGCGCTGGTCGCGCCAGAGCCGCCTTGAGCGGGCGACCGTGTTTATCCCCGATAATGCCCCGCCTTATATCGTGCGCGCCTGCCTCAACGAGGAAATCGCGCAGGCGCTTGGCCCGGTGAACGACCTTTACCGGGTGTCGGACACGGTTTTCAACGATGACAATGTTTTTAACAGCCTGACCGAATATGACCTCCTCATCCTCAAGCTGCTCTACAGCCCCGAGCTGCAACAGGGCATGGGGCAAGCGGCGGTGCGCACCCGCTTGCCCGCCCTACTGGCACAGCTCAACCCGGCCGGCACGCAAAATGGCACCGCCAGCCGGGGGGACCGGCGCTGGCAGCGGCTGATCGAAACCGCGATGAACAGCCGCAATGCCCGCCCCGCGCGCCTGACCGCCGCCACGCAGGCGGTAGAACGGGCGCGCAGGCTGGGCGATAGCCGGTTGATCCACTCCTTGCTGATCTATGGCCGCCTCACCCTGCGCAACCGGGCCGATCTGGCCGCCCCGGCCTTTCAGGAAGCCTATACGCTGGCCCAACGCCAGCTTGGCCCCGACAACCTGCGCACCGCGCTGGCGGCCATGCATGTGGCGGCGGTGGCGATGAATGCCGGGCGCTACCAAGACGTGCTCACCCTGACCACCCCCGCGCTGGCCACCGCACGGCGCTATAAAGACCCGGTGATGATCGCCGGCATTCAGGGCATGCGGGCCTTGGCGCTGGCCAGACTGGGGCAAAATCGCGCGGCTCAGGCGGCGCGGCTCGACAGTCTCGCCCAGGCGCGCTATGCGTTTGGCGAAAACGCGCAGCAGATCGCTGTTGCGCAAGCAGAAATCGAAGGGCTGATGCCCGATAACCAATAGGATCACCCATGCTCTACCTTATTGCTTTCCTGCTTGGCCTTGCCCTTGGCTGGTATACCGCCGGCAAAAAAGGCGGCAATACCGCAGACAAGCTGCAATACGGCTTCATCTTTGGCCTGCTCGCCATGCTGCTGTTGATGTTTGGCATCATCATCCTTGGCGCCGTGCTGCTTTAACCGATGTTTCTGCGCTTTTTTGAAAACCTCAGAGCAGCGCAGATACCGGTCTCGCTGCGCGAGTTTCTCAGCTTTCTGGAGGCGCTGAAGGCGCAAGCGGTGCTCTATGATGTGGAAGGGTTTTACTATCTCGCCCGCCTGACCATGGTGAAGGACGAGCGCTTTCTCGACCGTTTCGACCTGGCTTTTGGCCAGACATTTGAAGGGGTGGAGGCGGCCAGCCTTGCCGAGATTATCGAGCGGGCCGAGATACCGCAGGAATGGTTGCGCAAGATGGGTGAGCGCCTGATGAGCGCCGAGGAAATGGCCGAGGTCGAGGCGCTGGGTGGTTTTGACGCGCTGATGGAGGCCCTGAAAACGCGCCTCAAGGAGCAGGAAGAGCGCCATCAGGGCGGCAATAAATGGATCGGCACCGGGGGCACCTCGCCCTTTGGCGCTTATGGTTACAACCCCGAGGGTATCCGCATTGGCCAGCATGAAAGCCGGCACCGCCGTGCGGTCAAGGTTTGGGACAAGCGCGAATTCAAAAACCTTGATGACAGTGTCGAACTGGGCACCCGCAACATCAAAATGGCGCTCAAACGCCTGCGCAACTGGGCGCGGCAGGGCGCGGATGACGAGCTGGACCTCGACGGCACCATCCGCGCCACCGCCGAGCACGGCTATCTTGATGTGCAAACCCGCCCCGAGCGCAGGAATGCGGTGAAGGTTTTGCTTTTTCTGGATGTCGGCGGCTCGATGGATGACCATATCGCCATGGTCGAGGAGCTGTTTTCGGCGGCCAAGGCCGAGTTCAAACATTTGGAATATTTTTACTTCCACAACTGCCTTTATGAGGGGGTGTGGAAGGACAATACCCGCCGCTGGAGCGAGCAGACGCCGACATGGGATGTGATCCATACCTATGGCACCGATTATAAATGCATTTTCGTTGGCGATGCCTCGATGTCGCCTTACGAGGTGGCCTATATCGGCGGGGCAAACGAGCATTATAACAAAGAAGCGGGCAGCACATGGCTAAGCCGCGCCCGCGAACAATGGCCCGACCATATCTGGATCAACCCGGTGCCTGAAAGCGAATGGCCCCATACCCATTCCATCGGCATGATTCGCGAAATATTTGAAGACCGCATGGTGCCGATGACACTGGAAGGGCTTGAGCGCGCAATGAAGGAACTGGGGCGGTAGCACACCAGCGCAATAGTTTGGTTCAAACGCGAATTGCGGTGCTTTAAAGCCGAAACGCTATAGTTTCAATATGGACCGGAAACGCTATAAACACGATAAAGCCCCTCTGGAGCATGAAATGACTGCGCTGAAATACCTTTGGAACAAACACCGCCTGTTGCTGCTCGGCTTCTCGCTGGCCACAGTGCTGACCCTGGTCTTTCTGGCCAAATTCATATTTTCAGTGATCTATTGGTCCAGCCATCAGGATGTGGTTATCGAAACCTGGATGCCGGTGGGCTATATCGCCCGCTCCTATGATGTGGACCGTGACTGGCTGATGCAACAGACCGGGCTGCCCGAAGGGGGCTATCATCCGCGCCTGTCCATTGAGGATGCCGCCCGCGAGGCCGGTGTCAGCTTTGAGGAAATGCGCGCGCGGCTGCTGAATGCGATTCAGAAGCAGCGCGGGCAATGACCGATTTTTTACTGGAGCTTGTCACCCGATACGGGCAGATCATCCTTGCCGCGACCATCTTTCTGGCGGCCCTTGGCGCGCCAGTGCCGGGCACAGTGCTTTTGGTGCTGAGCGGGGCTTTTGCGGCTTCGGGTGATATGCAGCCGGTGGCCGTGGTGCTCACCGCGTTTTTCGCGGCGGTTGCCGGAGATATCAGCAGCTATGCGATTGGCCATAAAGGCGGGGCATGGCTGCAGGGCAGGCTGCACCGCGCGGGGCTTGGAGAGCGGGTCGACAAGGCCGAAGCGTATATGGCCAAATGGGGCGGGCCGGGGGTGTTCTTCAGCCGCTGGCTGGTGGCCCCGATTGGCCCAGCGCTGAACTATGTGGCCGGAATTACCCGCTTTGGCTGGCAGCGGTTTTTATTCTGGGACCTGCTCGGCGAGGCAATCTGGGTGGGGCTGTATGTGGGCATTGGCATGTTGTTTTCGACCTCGGCACTGGCGCTGGTGGATATGATCGCCTCGGCCGGTTGGGTGATATTGGGGGGGCTGGGCATGTATTTTATGGGTAAACGACTGATAAAAATCGCCAAAGAGGCTGGGAAAGCGCAGCACTAGCGCTTATGTTAGCCCCATGTTACGCTATTCTCCCATTCTGCTGGCCCTGCTCATCGGCTATCTCAGCTATATGTTTTCGGCCTGGAAAACCAAGCGCGATCTCAGCGCCAACTCCACCCGGCTCGATGACCCGGCCCTGCTCAAGCTGTTGCGCCAGATGGCGCAGGCGCTGGATATTCCCAAAGTGCATGTATTTGTCTACGAGATCGAGCAGATCAACGGGCTGGCCGCCCCCGACGGGCGGATCTTCATCACCCGCGGCCTGCTCAACAAATATAAAACCGGCGAGATTTCCGCTGCGGAACTGGCCTCTGTCATCTCCCACGAGCTGGGGCATATCGCCCTTGGCCACAGCCGGCGGCGGCTGATCGATTTTGGCGGGCAAAACCTGATGCGCGCCCTGCTGATGGGGGCATTTGGCCGCTTTGTGCCGGTTATCGGCGGCTATCTGGCCAATTTCATCATCACCCTGCTGGCCGCCTCCCTCTCGCGCAAAGACGAATACGAGGCCGATGCTTATGGTGCCGCGCTGCTGCTCAAATCCGGCATCGGGCTTTCTGCCCAGATCGGCATGTTTCGCAAGCTGCAAAGCTGGGGCGGGCGCGGCGGCACGCCCGCATGGTTGATGAGCCACCCCGACACCAAACAACGCATCGCCGCGATAGAAAAGCTCAAGGCCAGCTGGGAGGCTTGAAATCGCCCCGCTTAGCGCGCAACCTTCAAATACCCCAGATATCGCTTCTCCAGTTGCCGAAAGGTGAAAACCACTACAAAAGCCAGCACCATGTAAAGCGCGGCGGCGGTCAGAAAACCCTCATAGGCCAGATAGTAGCGGGCATTCAGCGTGCGCCCCACACCCAGAATATCCTGAATGGTGATCACCGAGGCCACCACCGAACCGTGCAGCATAAACACCACCTCGTTGCCATATTGCGGCAAGGCCCGGCGCAACGCAGCAGGGATCAGCACCAGCCGGGCCACCTTGAAAGGGGAAAGCCCCAGCGATTTCGCCGCCTCCAGCTCACCCTCGGGCACCGATTGCACCGCACCGCGGATGATCTCGGTGGCGTAAGCCCCCGAATTAAGCGAAAACGCAATCAGCGCACACCACCATGCGTCACGCAATATCACCCAGGCGAAGCTATCGCGGACCCATTCAAACTGCGAAAGCCCGTAATAAATCAGGTAAAGCTGCACCAAAAGCGGGGTGCCGCGAAAGGCATAGACATAAGCGTTGATCAGCCTGGAAACAGCACCATTGCTGCGCGCCCTGATCAACCCAAAAGGCAATGCGATGGCAAACCCTATCAGCACCGCCAGCGCTGTCAGTTGCAGGGTCATCCACAGCCCGCCGGCAAACATCTGCCAATTGTCCAGCACCAGATCAAACCGCATCGCTATATTCCTTCAGCGCATAGCGGCGCTCGGCGGCGTTGAAGATCGTCTGGCTGACCCAGGTAAAAAACAGATAGGTGAAAAACACCGCCGTAAAAAACAAAAACGGCTCGCGCACCGATTTGCCGGCATCATTGGCCAGCCCGACCAGGTCCTCCAGCCCGATCACCGAAACCACAGCCGTGGATTTGATCAGCACCTGCCAGACATTGGCATAGCCGGGCAAGGCAAAGCGGATGAGCTGTGGCAGGGTGACAGCGCGCAACACCTGCAAGGGCCGCATCCCGGTAGACATCGCCGCCTCACGCTGGCCTGCGGGCACGGTCATATAGGCACCGCGAAAGGTCTCTGTCAGGTAAGCGCCGTAAATAAAGCCGATCGCCACCACCCCGGCCCAGAATTTGGACAATTCGATATAATCAAACCCGATACCCTTGCCCAGCGTATTGATCAGCCGCTGCCCGCCAAAATAGACCAGCAGGATCAACACAAGGTCCGGCACGCCGCGCACAAGGGTGGTATAGGCAAAAACCAGCCCGCGCAGCACCGGCCCGCCACGGATCTTGCCCGCCGCCCCCAGCCCGCCCAATACCGTGGCCATCGCCAGGGCAGAAAGCGCCAACAACACGGTTGTCAGCGCCCCCCGAGCCAGAAGCGGCGCATATTCTATCAGGTTTTCCATATGCTCAGCGGCGCGTGTCAGCCACGCGCCGCATTGCTGTTTTATTCGCCACCATAAATATCGATATCGAAATACTTATCGTTGATGGCGGCATATTCGCCCGAAGCACGAATGGCCAGAATCGCCGCGGAAAACGCATCGCGCAATTCCTCCTCGCCCTGGCGAACCCCGACCCCGGCACCCTCACCATGATATTTCGGGATCGAGTAAGCCGGGCCAAAGAAGGCAAACCCCGCCCCGGCATCGGTTTTCAAAAACCCGTCATCCATGGCGATGGCATCCCCCATGGCCGCATCTATCCGGCCCGCTGCGAGATCAAGATAAACCTCGTCCTGCGAGCCATAGAGCCGCAGCTCCACATTGGGAAATTCCCCTTCCATGAAATCCTGATGGATGGTGCCGCGTTGCACGCCCACTACTTTGCCTTCGAGCATATCCTCGCCCATGCCCCCGGCCCCGATGAACTGGGCCGGTGAATTATAATATTTGTCCGAAAAATCAATAACCTGCTTACGCTCGTCAGTGATCGACATCGAGGCGATAATCGCATCGCACTTGCCTTCGAGCAGTGCCGGAATAATCCCGTCCCAGTCGGTTTTGACCATGGTTGCGCTCATACCCATCTCATTGACCAGCGCATTGGCGATATCAATGTCAAAGCCAACCACCTCACCCGAGGCCTCGGTGGATGAAAATGGCGGGTAAGCCCCCTCCACGCATATATTGATGTTTTGCGCAAAAGCCCCACCGCCCGAGGCAATGAGGGCACCGGCTGTTGCCGTGGCAAGAATAAATTTTTTCATCTTTCTCTCCATGTTTGCTTATTATTTGGCCGCGACCCCGCCGCAACCCTGTATCCGACTATCAGGGCTGAGCCCTGCCCCGTCAAGCGCCCCCGACCAAAGGGAGGATTTTTTGCCGGGGGGTCAATCCCCTTGGCAAAAAATAGCACGGTCAGAAATAACCGGGAAGGCTGTCCTTTTGCGCCGCGTTGACCAGCCAGTCAAACATGAATTCCCGCATCGAGGCAAAGCAGACCAGCTGGAACTCATCCTCCGCCTCCAGCCAAAACGCCACCGCCACCTGCCCCAGCCTTGTGCGGCGAAAATCACCCGGCCCAAACGCTCCCGGCGAAAGGTCCACCGGCGCGCCCTTGGCCAGCACCTCGCGGGCGTGGTTGCCCTTCAGGCTGAAAACCGCGCGGGCATCAGAAACATCCACCGCCAGAACCGGCGCTTTGACCCCGGCGTTCAACAGCGCGACAAGCCCATCGGCAGAGCTGCCGTCCGGCACCATGATCAGCAGTTCATCAGGGGCCATCCATGCCACGTTATTCACGATTTTGCGCGGCGCGGGCACGGGGCCTCCCAGCAGTTTTTTTAGCGTGGCACGGGTGGTTTTATTGCTCAAATCGGCTTTCAGCACCACCATCTCCACCCGCCGCTGCGCCGCAACCAGCACCGCGCCGCTACCGTCTATTTCGCTAAAACTCATATAATCAGACATCCTGACGCGCCCCTTTCCTGTCATAAAATACCGGGTCCACAACACGGGCTTTATAGAGCTTGCCATCCGCCCTGAATTCCAGCACCTCACCCATGCGCGCTTGGCCGTTCTGGATCAGCGCCATCGCTATCGGGTGTTGCAGCGTGGGGGAAAAATAGCTTGAGGTCACATGGCCCAGCGCCTTGCCATCCGCCACCGCATGCGCCCCTTCGGGCAGTTTCTCCCTGTCGCTCAGCGTGCGCAGGCCAACAAGCTGTTTGCGGCCCTCAGCGGTGAGAAAACTGCGCTGCATGCCGCGCTTGCCGATAAAATCATCCTTCTTCTTTGAAACCGCCCAGCCCATGCCCAGATCATACGGGGTGACAGTGCCGTCGCTTTCATCCCCGACCACCACAAAGCCCTTTTCGGCCCGCATTACATGCAGAGCCTCGGTGCCGTAAGGCGCAATGCCATGCTCCCCCCCCGCTTGCAGCAGCAGGTTCCACAGCAGCACCCCCTGCCCGGCAGGCACGGCAATTTCGTATGAAAGCTCTCCCGAGAAGGAAATTCGAAACACCCGCGCTTTTATCCCGGCAAGCTCACCCTCGACAAAGCCCATAAACGGCAACGCCGCGCGGGAAACATCCAGCCCGCCCAGCGCCTCCAGCACCTTGCGCGCCTCGGGACCAGCCACCACGATTTGCGCGAATTGCTCGGTGAGGTCGAGGGTGAAAACCTCAAGATCCCACCATTCGGTTTGCAGCCATTCCTCCATATGGGCATGGATATTCCCAGCCCCGCCGGTGGTGGTGTGGCAAAGAAAGCTATCCTCTGAAAGCCGCGCCACCACCCCGTCATCGATCAAAAACCCGTTTTCATTGCACATCAGCCCATAGCGGCACTTGCCCGGCTTCAGGCTGGAGATCATATTGGTATAGACCAGATCCAGAAACCGACCGGCATCCGGGCCTTTGACCATGATTTTACCAAGAGTCGAGGCATCAAACAGCCCCACCCCGTTGCGCGTGGCGCGTATCTCGCGGTTGATGGCATCTTGCACGCGCTCGCCCTGTTGTGGATAGGCATAGGGGCGCAGCCAATCCCCCACCGGCTCAAAAATTGCCCCGCGCCTGGCGTGCCATTCATGCATGGCGGTTTTGCGGGTGGGTTTAAACAGCCGGCCGGCGGCCTCTCCGGCGATCGCGCCAAGTGAAATCGGCGTGTAGGGCGGGCGGAAGGTGGTGGTGCCTACCTGAGGTATTTCGGCCGCAAGACTATCAGCCAGCACGGCCAGCCCGTTGATATTGCTGAGCTTGCCCTGATCGGTGGCCATGCCCAATGTCGTGTAGCGCTTGGTGTGCTCGACACTTTCAAAACCTTCGCGCGCAGCCAGTTGCACATCTGAAACCTTGACATCATTTTGAAAATCCAGCCAGCTCTTGGCGCGCAATGCATAGGGTGCCTTGGCGGGCATGGCCCAGACGGGAAGTGGCGATGCAACCTGCTCTTGTCGGACCCGCCGGGGGGCGGGCTCCTCGGCGAGGCTACGCCCCACCTCCTCGCCCGCTTGGCGCGCCGCTGAAATCGCGCTTTTTATGCAGGCATCGGTTTGCAGCGCGCCAAAGGCACTGCCTGCGGCCAGCACAAAGCCCTCGCCATTGTGATCGGTTGGCGGGCGTGCTGGGTCGGGGGTGAACATTCCGTTCGCCGCATCCCAGTTCAGCTTGCCGCCGCAATGGGACCACAAATGCACCACCGGAGAGAAGCCGCCAGACATGGCCACACAATCACAAGCGATGGTCTCAACCGCGCCGCCCGTGCCGGATTGCAGACAGACCTCAACACCTGTGACCTGTTTGCCACCATTGACCCGGGCAATGGCGTGGCCGTTTGCCACCCGGATACCAAGGCTTCGGGCCTGTTCGGCAAGCTCGCCCCCGCCTTTGAGGCGGGCATCAACAATCAGCGGCACCTCCAGCCCAGCGCCGTGCAGGGCAAGCGCCGTGCGGTAGGCGTCGTCATTATTGCAGGCCACCACAGTGCGCGCCCCCGGTGCCACCCCGTAAAGCCTGATATAATCCCGCGCGGCGCCGGCCAGCATCACCCCGGGGATGTCGTTACCGGCAAAGCTCAGCGGGCGCTCCAGTGCGCCGGTGGCCGAGATGATACGCGCCGCGCGAATGCGCCAGAGCCGGTGGCGGGGGCGGGTATCGGGCGCGTGGTCATTCACCCGCTCATAGCCCAGCGCATAGCCATGGTCAAAAACCCCGGCACCCTGAATGCGCAAGCGCAGGGTGACATTCTCCATCCTCTCCAACTGCGCCAGCAGATGCGCGATATGCGCCGGCCCGCTGCGCCCGCCCAGCTCGATATCGTCAACCATCGCCCGGCCGCCATAATACGGAGATTGCTCCAGCAGCAACACCCTTGCGCCGGCGCGCCCCGCCTCGAGCGCCGCCTCAAACCCGGCCAAGCCACCGCCAACGATCAGGATATCGGTATAGACATAGAAATGCTCGTAGCGGTCCGCATCGCGCGCGCCCGGCACCTGCCCCAGCCCGGCCGAGCGGCGGATGATCGGCTCGAAAACATGCTTCCAGGCCCATTGCGGCTTCATAAAGGTTTTGTAATAAAACCCGGCGGGTAAAAACCGCGACAAGTGGTTGTTGAGCGCCCCGATATCAAAGCCGAGGCTGGGCCAGTGGTTTTGTGAACGTGCCTGCAGCCCGGCAAAAATCTCTTGCGTGGTGGCGCGCTGGTTTGGCTCGAAACGCGCGCCTTCCTCCATGTTCATCAGCGCGTTCGGCTCCTCGACCCCGCTGGCCATGATGCCGCGCGGGCGGTGGTATTTGAACGAGCGGCCAACCATGCGCTGGTCATTGGCCATCAGCGCCGAGGCCAGGGTATCGCCGGCAAACCCCTGCATGGCTTTGCCGTTGAAACTGAAGGAAACCGGCTGGCCGCGATCAATCAGGCAACCGCCCTCGGGCAGGCGAAAACTCATTTTTGCCTCCAGTCCGGGCGCCTGGCCTTTATTTTGGCAATCACCGGTTTGGGCGGGGCCAAAACCTGCGCGCCATAGGTGGCAAACACTTCCAGCGTAACCGTGCAACGCGCCGCGTGAAACCATTTGCCACAGCCAAACACATGCCGCCAGCGCTCAAACACCACAGCTTTGGGGTTTTTGCGCTCAAACATATAGCTGGCAAATTCCCCATCCGTGCTGCCGGTCGCATGGCGCCTGATATGCGCCTCGCCGCCGCAGTGAAACTCGGTCTCCTCGCCCTCCACCCCGCAACAGGGGCATTTCAACAGCAGCATGGTTATACCCCCCTCATCATCTCGATCAGCATTTCCCCGAACCCCCATTGCAATGTGCCCATCACCGAGAAAACCATCTCGTAATGATAGGTTTCCATCGCCTTTTCTTCGGCCTTGGCCGCCAACAAGTCATCAAAATTAACCGTGATCTGGTCGCGCAGCTTGTTCAGCGGTGTCGGGTCTGATTTTACCCGCGCCTCGACCCGGCGAATATAGCGCCAGATCATCCGCGACTGGGTCAAAATCTGCGAATCCCAACGGCGACGGGATTCCTGCGCCATGTAGCGGTCGGTCAAAAACACTACAAAGCTGATACAAAGCGCAAACGAGCCCATGACGCTGAACAGCCGCGGATAGCCCGACAGCGCGGCCACCACACTGGCCAGCGCCCAAAACCCCAGTGAAGAAAAGAGAATCACCCGTTGCCACAAAGAGAAATGTTCTAGCATTTTAAGGCTCCTGCGGAATTATCGGCAAACCCATGCGCGGCACTCCGCCAACAGGCTGCAAACCCCATAAAACAAAGGAAATACAATCGCCACCCCAGCAAAATGAAAAGAAATACACTATTCCAAAGGCTTGCAATGCCGCGTTCATGTTGTGCCCGCTGCGGTTTGAGGCCGGGCATGGCACAAAGGCGTAATATTTGAAAATGTGGCAATAATATGCTAAAAATGAGGTAATATTTAGGCAATTTCAAGGAAATTCGAGGAAGTGCAACCCAAAACCAAGGAGCGTGACTATGGACAGCATTTTGACAACCGTATCCACCTTGTGGGATAAATTCGCCAGTGGTGGAGCCTATGCAATTCAACAATTCATCTATGCCCTCGCCGGCTGGGAGATCAGCGAGATGCTCAGCCTGGCCCTGTTTATCGGCCTGCTGGCGATATTGCTGCTCTGGCTGGTTCTGCGGCTCAAACGCCCCGGCAAAACCACCTATCTGATGGAATGCGGAAGGCGCTACAACCGGCATTAAAGCCCGCCCCAAAGCGCCACCCCGGCGGCACCCCTTCAATGCGCCACCCCGGCGGCGACGCTCTCGTCGATAAACCGCCCCTCCACAAAGCGCTCCAGCCCAAAGGGGGCGGCCAGTGCATCGGGTTCGCCCGAAGCCATGGTTGCCGCCAGCGCCCAGCCCGAACCGGGGATGGCCTTAAACCCCCCCGTGCCCCAGCCGCAATTTATAAAGCACCCCCCGAGCGGGGTTTTGCCAATGATCGGCGAGCGGTCTCCGGTCATGTCCACGATCCCGCCCCATTGTCGCAACTGCTTGAGCCGGGAGATGACCGGAAAGGTCTCGACCAGTGCCCGCACGGTTTCCTCGATATGGTGAAACGAGCCGCGCTGGGTGTAGTTGTTATAACCATCCGCGCCACCGCCTATTACCAATTCCCCCTTGTCGGACTGGCTGATATAGCCATGCACGGTATTGGCCATCACCACCACATCAAGGCAGGGTTTGACCGGCTCGCTGACCAGCGCCTGCAGCGAAACCGACTCGA
>WFQA01000024.1 GCA_015487255.1 Paracoccaceae bacterium
CGACGCGGGCCTGCAATATCTCAATGCGCGGTACTACGACCCCGAGCTTGGCCGCTTCATTCAGCCCGACTGGTTTGAGGTCACGCAGGCGGGCGTCGGGACGAACCGGTATGCCTACAGCTTCAACGATCCCGTGAACGCCAGCGATCCGAGCGGGAATGACTTGCTGGATTCCTTTCAAGGGGTGGTGCCAGGCCTCGAGGCAATCGCCGAAAACCGAGAATTGATCAATGGGATTGCAAGTGAATACGAAGTTGATCCCATGGGGTTGGCTAGCATTATTTTCCAAGAAAATTATTGGGGGCTATGGAAAAATGCCAAAAATATTGCTCCGTACGTAGAAAATTATGATGTGTTGCAATGGGCTCCAACATCTGGTTCCTTCGGCTTAACCGAAATGAACATACCTTTGGTTATAGAGCTTTCCAACATTGATCCAAATGCTAAGGATGCCGAACGGCAGGCTTACGCGTTGTTGTCAAACCCTAGATCAGCAATTGAACTTGCGGCAAAATATATTAGAAAAAATGAGGAAGAATTGGGAATGACTCTTGACGGTAGTAAAGCTGCGTACGCCCATAATATGGGCGCTACTCGATACCGGGATTTTTTGAACGGAACAAATCTTCCTCTTCCCAAAGAGCGAATAGCAAAAAGAAGCAAAGGCTACCAATATGCGATTGGGAAAGCACTCCAGGGTCAAATAACTCTTAAGCCGGACGACTGGGACAAATATTATCCTGATCGCCCTTACAATGGGTTGCAATACAGGTACGAGCAATGACGCGGATCTGGTCGCTTGGGTTCATATTTTTTCTGGGTGTTACAATCGTCACTGGATGGTATTTTCCTAGCTGGTCCGACGGCTTGGCGAGTTTTGAAGCGGGAGGCGCCTTCTACTGCCGCGAATTGATGAGTTCAGGAGGCGATGACGACTCTCAACTTGGCGTAAGCATTCTTTTTTTGCTTCCGCTAATTTTTCGCAGCCTTCAGGCTTCAACCTCTCCGACGCAATTTGAAGTTGTCGTGGTGGCAGCGAGTTATCTATTGTTTTGGGTGTGGGTTACTCTTGGACTCGAGTGCGGCGAGGTTTTCTATACCACATTCGTTCTCCTAGATCCTGCCCTGCTGATGTTATTCTTGGCACAGGCTCTGTCTTTGATATTTTTCTTTGTTCTCTTGTCTATAAAAAGATAGCTGACGTCAGACACTCAATGCCAGATACTACGACCCCAAGCTTGGCCGCTTCATTCAGCCCGACTGGTTTGAGGTGACCAAGGCAGGCGTCGGGACGAACCGGTATGCCTATGCGGGCAACGACCCGGTGAATTTGAGCGATCCGGGGGGGGACTTTTGGGGCGAGCTTTTTGGAGCGATTGGCAGTTTTTTTCGGGCGCCGCGCAAAATGCCAATTTCGACAATACGATTTCGTATGGGAGGGCTGGCCTTGTAGGCGGTACGCTTGCTGGCGCGTACTATGGTACAGCTGCCGGCTGTACCGTTGGCTGTGCCCCGGATATCATAACGACACCTGGGGGTGCGGTCGCCGGCGGCGGACTGGGCCTCTTACTTGGGGGGCGGATACGGGCTTATCAAAGCCGGTATTCACAGTGCCGTTGACCGCTGGAACAATGTCGTTCAGAACAAGAAAAACGACGAGGATGCGCAAATTGAACCGCCCTTTGCTTATCCCGATAATTGGGACGGGACTACTCCTCCAGCTCCTGGATGGGAATGGAAAGGAAGCGATGCGCCTGAAACAGGAAAAGGAAGTTGGATTGGGCCTGACGGAACACAGGCCCACCCCGACCTCGGCCACGCCGAGCCCATTGGGCCTCACATTGACATTAAGACGCCGGAAGGCCGCAAATGACGATTTTTCCCTGACGGAAAAATTGAAGAAAAGAAAAGATGATGGCTAATTCAGACACACATCACAATCTTGAACCACTGAGATCATTTGTCATTGGTCACATCAACGACTGGGGAGAACCCGTTGAAAAAATTATTGATCTGGTGGGGCAATCCAAGCGTCTGTTCATCATCGTTGGCCACGAAGTTTATCCTGCGGAAGACTATATGCGCCAGCACCCAAATCGCTCACCGCAAGACGGGATTCCGGGTGAAAAATATGAGCCATGCAACGACGTACTTGAGAGTTTACTCGCTAATAACAACACCTGTGGTAACGAGGCGCCATTTCTTGTTGCCCTTGAATATCCCGATGTCGGGAACAATCGTCGAGAAAAAGGAACGCATTACTTTGAATTCGGCGGAAAGTATTTTTTGTCTCTAAAGTATTCATCTGGGGCGGTTGCAAGTTTGTTTCGAGATGTTGTCGCCTTCAGACCCTTTTGCTGTTTCTTGCATTGCGGTGACCCACAGCATCTGGAGGGTAAGTTTAGACGACCGCCAGCATGCATGATCGAGGTATTCGACGGAGACGGTTATCTTGTCATACTTGATGACAGAGCAAGCCGAAGGGCGGACTGAAGAAAAAACGGCTCGAACACAGTTGTGTGAGCAGGCACTTTCAGAAAGTTTCGACCGATGGTTTTTCGTTTATCGAGAAGAAGTTGACGGACTGGTTCGAGGTCGCCAAAGCAGGCGTTGGGATGAACAGGTAAGCGGCACACTTATCGCTGGCATGCGTTGCGAAGCCAATTTGACATGGGGGATATTGTGTTCCAGTGTAACGTATGCGGCGGCTACGCCCCATTGATTTTCCTGTTGGGGGGGCGATTTTGTGCTTCTGGTGGGGCTTGCGAGCTCGTCAGGGAGTCCGGGACGAGCTCATCCTGAAGTAATAGCCTGTTCAGCGTAGGCCCATGGCATCAGGGCATCGATGTCCTTATTGCGATGGCCGTTAGCCAGCTTGGTGAAGAGATCGCACAGATAGGCGTAGGGTTCGACGCCGTTCACTTTGCAGGTTCCGATCAGGCTGGCAAAACGCGCCCAATTCCGGCCGCCCTCGTCATGACCGGCGAAGAGCGCATTGCGACGGTTCATGGCCGGGCTGCGGATTGCGTTTTCGACCAGGTTCGAGTCCATATCGACACGGCCGTCCTCCAGAAAGAGGCCGAACCCGTACTGGCGTTTCAGCATATAGGCCATGGCTTTTCCGAGTTCGGATTTGCGCGACACACGGCCTGCCTGTGCTTCCAGCCATGCGAAGAAGGCATCGACCAGCGGGCGGGAGCGGTCCTGCCGGATTTTACGACGGATTTCCGGATCCTGGCCGCGGATTTCACCCTCGATCCTGTAGAGTGCAGCGATCCGCACCAACGCCTCGTCGACGATCGGGGAGCCCGCCTTGGGTCTGGCCTCAATCAGTTTTCTGCGCCCGTGTGACCAGCAGAACGCCAACTTCAGCGGCTTGCCACCGGCTCGGTCCGGCTCGGACAGACGGTTATAGCCGCCATAGGCATCGACCTGGATGGTGCCCTCAAACCCGGTCAGGATCTCCTCGGCATGCTCGCCGCTACGCCCCGGGCGATAATGGAACACGACCCCCGGCGGTAACGGCCCGCCCCAGCCCCGATCATCGCGCAAAACCACCCAGAGATAGCCGGTTTTCGTCTTTCCGCGCCCCGGATCCAGCACCGGAGCGGTGGTTTCGTCGACGTAAAGCCGGGAAGTTCCGGATTTCAGCAAGACGGCCATCCGGTCGACGACCGGTGCAATATGGGCGCCCGTCCGGCCCATCCAGTCGGCCAGAACGGACCGGTCGACCGGGAATCCGTGACGCGCCATGACCCGCGCCTGGCGGTTTAGCGGCATGTGTTCGGAATGTTTCGCCACGGCAATATGCGCCAGCATTGCTTCGGTGGGCCAACTGCCCTCCAGCAGATGCGCGGGGGCCCGGGCTTGCGACACGCCTGCGCGCCCCTTGGGACAGGCATATTTGGGCCGGATGGTGACAATGACCCTGTATTGGGCTGGAATCACATCGATCCGCTCGGACCGATCCTCTCCGATCCGCACCATATCGCCACAGCCGCAGGGACAGGCAATACTGTCGGGTTCGATGACGCGCTCAACACGGGGCAGGTTCTCGGGCAGCGCGCGGGATTTGCGCGGTTTGCGGGGCGCTTTCTTTTCAGGATCGGCCTGCGCTTCGATCTTCGCTTCAACCGCAGCAATCTGTTCCTCGGTTTCGGCCATGGCCGTCTCAAGGTCTTCCAGCGCCAGTTGCAATTGCGCGGGGTCCAGCTTCTCCGATTTTGGCCCGAACTTCGCGCGCTTGTATTGCGCGATCTGGCCCTGCAATTTTTCGACCAGCTCCGTCAGTTCAGAGATCAGGGCTTCCTTTTCGGTGACCAATGCCTGTTCATGCAACCGCGCTGCACGTTCGACCGAGGCCTCAAAACGGCTGGCTTCCAAGGCCGCACCCTGCGCCTCAAAGGCTTTCACCACTTCAGGCGGCAGGTCAGGAAACTGGTTGATATCAAAGGGCTGCGACATGTGCCTTCATAGCCAAATCACCGCAGAAAGCCCAATAGAACATGGCCAAAATCAACCCGCTGAGTCACCCTGCCGCAGTCGGCGACCGCACCTTTCGCGCAATCACCCGGCGCCAGTCCAGCCCCTCGAATAGAGCCTCGAACTGCGCCCGTGACAGCCGCATCACCCCATCCTGAACCTTCGGCCAGGCAAAGCTGCCATGCTCGAGCCGTTTGTAAACCAGCACCAATCCGGTGCCATCCCAGACCAGAATTTTCAATCTGTCGCCGCGTTTCGAGCGGAAGATCACCGTCAGCCCTGAATGCGGATCAAGCCCCAACTCGTTTTGCACCGTCGCCGCCAGACCGTCATGTCCACGCCGGAAGTCTACAGGGCGTGTCGCGATCACGATCGGCAGGCGCTGGCCCGCGATGATCATGCAGCCCCACCACGAAGGGCGCGCACCAAGGCGACCGCCCGACCCACCGCAACGGTGCCCGGCACTCGCATCACGATGCCATCGCCAATCTGGATGTCGATGATGCCCTCCGCAGCATCCTGATGCTCGGGCGATGCTGCAGCCTCAGCTTCAACAGTGACAGGCACAAAATTCGATACGCGCGCCGCGCCAGCCTGACCCATCACTTCCGCGGGCAGAACCAGAAGGCCCTCGCGGGCCTGCCGGCGCCAATCTGATAGCTGATGGGGAATGATCTGGTAACGCCGCGCGACATCAACCACGCGAACTCCGGGCTGAAAACTCTCCGCCACAATCCGTGCCTTCACATCATTCGGCCACCGCCGATTCCCACGGGGCCGATCCACCACCTCGCATCGTCCGCCAAACCCTTCACCACCATCAGCCATCAGACCCTCCAATCAAAAACTCTGGCGGATCATCCCAAACCAATCGCCGGACCGGAACCTGTCAAATCAATGGGGCCTAAACGGCGCATACCAAACAAAGGCGGAACAGGCGGTTCGATTTGCACAGAGCCGTTGGCGCTACGTTGGCGGTAGATTCTGTGGTCACCTCAATGTCGGGGTCGGGCGGA
>WFQA01000025.1 GCA_015487255.1 Paracoccaceae bacterium
GTGATCCTCTATCTGGCCTACCGCACAGTGATGGAATGGGTGACCGGCGATCTGGCCAAAGAATCCCACGCGGCAACGGCCTGAGGCGTTAATTCGCCGGGCGCTGGATGGCCACGCTCACCGGCACAATCTGCAGCCGCTGGGCAAAAGCCCCGCCGAGCCATTTCACAACCGCCTCGATGGTTTCGGGCTTGGTGCGGGCAAAGACAATAGCGCTGCCCTTGGTTGCCGCCTCAAAGGCGGCGCGGTCCAGCGCCTGCACGATCAGGTCCACATCCAGGGTTTTGTCGATGATCTGCACCACATTGCCATAAGGCGCCCCGGCCCGTAGCGCCTGGTCCCGCGCCACGAGATCTCCGGTGCCGGCAAAGGTGATCACCCCCAGCCCGGCCGGGCCTGTGGTTTCCAGCACAGTCTGCATCGCGTCACGGTTGAGCATGATTCCGGTTGCATTGGCATCGATCATCGCAACCGCCACCGGCACATTCTGCATGAAACGCGCGATGTTTTCCGCCACGCCGTCGGTTTTGCTGATTCCGGGCGGGATCATCGCCACCACCTCAAAACCGCTCTCGCGAATGCTCTGTGCGGAAATCGAGGAATCCACATCTGCTTTCAGCGCAAAGCTGAGCGGCTGGCCGGTATCGACCAGCGGCTGAAGCGAGGTTTCCAGTGTATCTTCAATGATGATCGCCAGCATCGGGCGTGAGGTATCACCGCTAAAGGGCACGGCAAAAACCTCGACCGCCGGGCCGGAGGCGGTGGAGGCCAGCGCTTCGGGCGCGCTTTGGCCGCTGGCCGCTTCGGGAGCATCAGCCACAACCGGGGCCGGGCTGACAGCCTGTGCCGGGGGGGTGCTTGCCGGGCTGCCATTGCCGATATCGGGTATTTCGGCGCTGGTTGTCTCCAGCACCGGTTCAACCTCGGCGGCGCTGTTGGCTATTTGCGGGTTGACCAGGGTTGCCGGGCTGGAATCATTGCCGCCACCAAGGGCAACCGTGTTTTCACCGCCCACCTCGGGCTGCAGCATGGGGGCGACCGGGCTGTCGGGCGCATCGGGGGCGCTGGTATCTGGTGCTTCGGCACTTGCAACCGCGTTCATCACCGGAGCAGTTCCAACCCCGGCACCCGCGGCAACTGGCCCCGTATTCTCAACCTCAAACGGAAATATAAAACTCAGCACCAGATACAATGTAACGCTGACGATCAGCCCATAAACAACCCCTATGGAAAAACCGCCGCCTTTGTTGCCAGACGTCGCCATGGATATTCCTTTGATTTTCCTTTGCAGACGGGAGTTTTACTTCCCATCCGATCCTGTTAACACTCTACCAACAAACCGGGGCTGGCTGGAAGCCCCAACCGGTAAAAAATTCGAGAAAGAAGAAAGATGCTGCTTCTGATAGATAATTACGACAGTTTTACCTATAATCTAGTGCATTATCTGGGGGAACTGGGCGAAGATGTGGCGGTAAAGCGCAATGACGAATTGAGCGTGGATCAGGCGATGGCGCTCAACCCATCGGCGATTCTGCTTTCGCCCGGCCCGTGTGACCCGGACCAGGCCGGAATTTGCCTTGGGCTGATCAAGGCGGCCGCGGCGGCGCATCTGCCCCTGATGGGGGTTTGCCTTGGGCATCAGAGCATCGGGCAGGCTTTTGGCGGCAAGGTGGTGCGCGCGGATGAGATCGTGCATGGCAAGGTTGGCGAGATCAGCCATCAGGGCAAGGGGCTGTTTGCCGATCTGCCCAGCCCGTTCAAAGCCACCCGTTACCACTCCCTGACCGTCGAGCGCGCCAGCCTGCCCGCTTGCCTTGAAATCACCGCCGAGGTGGATGACGGCACCATCATGGGGCTTTCGCACCGGGAATTGCCCATTCACGGCGTGCAGTTCCACCCGGAATCGATTGCCACCGAGCATGGGCATGCCATGCTGCAAAACTTTCTCAACCTTGCCAAGGAGCCAGTATGAGCGCGCTACTCAAACCGATTATCGCCAGGGCGATTGACGGCCCGCTGACCCGCACCGATGCACAAGCCGCCTTTGATATCATCATGGATGGCAATGCCACGGCCTCGCAGATTGCCGGATTTCTGATGGTGCTGCGCACCCGCTCCGAAGCCCCGGTTGAAATTACCGCCGCTGCAAGGGCGATGCTGGCGCGTTGCAAAAAGGTGAGCGCACCGGCGGGGGCGATGGATATCGTTGGCACCGGCGGCACGGGCAAGGCAACGCTGAATATCTCCACCGCCACCGCCTTTGCCGTGGCCGGGACCGGGGTGCCGGTGGCCAAGCACGGCAACAAGAATATCTCCTCGCTATCGGGCGCGGCGGATGCATTGGGGCAGATGGGGATCAATGTGATGGTCGAGCCGGAGGTGGTCGAGCGCGGGCTGGCCGAAGCGGGTATCGGTTTTATGATGGCCCCGGTTCACCACCCGGCGATGAAGCATGTGATGCCCGCAAGGCTGGAGCTTGGCACCCGCACGATATTCAACATCCTTGGCCCGCTGACCAACCCCGCCGGGGTAAAGCGCCAACTCACCGGGGTGTTTACGCCGCATCTTTTGGTGCATATGGCCGAAACCCTGCACGAGCTTGGCTCGGAGCGGGCATGGCTGGTGCATGGCTCGGACGGCACCGACGAGATCACCATCTGCGGCCCGACCACTGTGGCCAAGCTGGAAAACGGGGTGATATTGCAGGCCGAGATCCATCCAGAGGATGCCGGCCTGCCGATTTACCCCTTTGCCGAGATCACCGGCGGCAC
>WFQA01000026.1 GCA_015487255.1 Paracoccaceae bacterium
GGTGCAGGCCCGGCCGGGCTGGCCATGGCGCGCGGCCTGGCAGATACCGGGCTGAAGATAGCACTGGTCGAGCGGCTGGATGAGGCGGTGCTGGCGAACCCGCCCGAGGACGGGCGCGATATTGCCCTCACCCATGCGTCCGAGAGGATCATGCATGATCTGGGCATGTGGGCGCATATTCCCGAAACCAGTTGCGGGGTGATCCGTGATGCCAAGGTGGTGAATGGCCGCTCTGACTATGCGCTGCATTTTGCCAGTGCGGGTAGCGGCAAGGATTATCTGGGGCGGATCGTGCCGAATTACCTGATTAGAAAAGCGGCCTATTTGCAGGTGAAGGATCTGGAGAATGTCGAGCTGATCAGCAAGGCCAGGGTGGTCGGGGCCGGCACCGGCGAAGTGCGGCTTGAAGATGGCCGGGTGCTGCGGGCCTCTCTGGTGATCGCTGCGGATAGCCGGTTTTCGGAAGTTCGGCGCATGATGGGCATCGGGGCTTTGATGAATGATTTTGGCCGGGTGGTTATTGTTTGTGAAATGCGCCATGAATTGCCCCATTTTGAGACCGCCACCGAGTGCTTTCACTATGACCGGACCCTGGCGATATTACCGATGCACGGGGAGGTGTCATCCGTGGTGGTGACCTTGCCCACTGACGCGGCCGAGGCGCTGATGCAGATGCCCGCTGCCGCCTTTGCCGCTGATATCCAGCAGCGCTTTGCCGACAGGCTGGGCAAGATGGAGCTGTTGACCAAGCGGGTCGCTTACCCGCTGGTCGGGGTCTATGCCAAGCAATTCGCTGCCCCGCGCTTTGCGCTGGTGGGGGATGCGGCTGTGGGCATGCATCCGGTAACCGCGCATGGCTATAACCTTGGCCTGAGTGGCGGGGCGATATTGGCGCGCGAGATAAAGTGCGCGTTGCAACAAGGGCTGGATATCGGCGATATCGCAGTTTTACGGCGTTATGAGCGGGCGCATGACAGGGTGGCGCACCCGCTCTATCTGGGCACGAATGCATTGGTGAAGCTTTATACCGACACCCGCCTGCCGGCCAAAATCCTGCGCAAGGCGGCGCTGCGGCTGGGCAATGCGCTGCCCATGGTCAGGCGCGGGATCGTGCATCAATTAACGCAAGCGGGAATGCGGCCTTGAAATAGCTGGCGAATGGGTCTACATGCCAGCCTTCTTGAGGCGCGCAAATGGCTGTGATAGGCTTTGCGCACCCGGCGCCGGGGCATGGCGCGTGTGTTGAGGAGGTTTTCGTGTCATCGAAGCCTGATATGGCGGCAAATGCCGCTGATAATACCGCGCCCGTGGATGGCGGGCAGAAAAAGCTTTCACCCGAGGCGCTTCTGGCGCTGATTCTGGCCTCGCTGGCTGAAGATGCGGCGGAGGATGTGGTGGATATCCCCCTGGCCGGAAAGTCGGAAATTGCTGATCATATGGTGGTGGCCTCGGGGCGCTCGAGCCGCCATGTGGGCGCGCTGGCCGAAAAAATGGCTGACCGGATCAAAACCGCTTCTGGACAGCTTTGCCGCTCGGAAGGCAAGGCGATGGGTGACTGGGTGCTGGTGGATTGCGGTGATGTGATCGTGCATATCTTCCGGCCCGAAGTGCGCGAATTTTATGATCTTGAAAAGCTCTGGTCGGTGAACCCGCGCGACACCTCGTGAAACTGTCGCTGATCGCTGTAGGGCGGCTGCGCAAAGGGCCTGAGGCGGCGCTGATTGATGATTATCTGCAACGTTTCAAGCGGATCGGGCGCGGCATGGGGCTGGGTCCGGTCTCGGTGATCGAGGTGGAAGATAAAAAAGGCGGCGGCAAGGCGGGTGAGGCGGTGTTGCTGCAAAAAGCCCTGCCCGCGGGGGCAGTGCTGGTGGCGCTGGACGAGCGCGGCAAGCTGCTGAAATCACCGGAATTCGCGGATAAGCTGGCCGGGTGGCGCGATCAGGGGCGGGGTGAGCTGTCCTTTATGATTGGCGGGGCCGATGGGTTGCACAAATCGCTGCTGTCACAAGCGGATCTAACACTTTCTCTTGGCAAGATGGTCTGGCCACACATGCTGGCGCGTGTGATGTTGAGCGAGCAGCTCTACCGGGCGGCCAGCATCCTTGCCAATGCCCCTTATCATCGGGAATAGATTGGCAGCCATATCCTGTCGTGCCTTGGCACGACACGCGCCGACGAGGTGGGCTGAACCAAGGAGGCGCAGCCGACGACTTCAGGTCGCCGCAGGAGGCGCGCGCCGCGGCGCTGCAGTAAAAAACCCTGACATCCCGGCAAATTGCCTTTGCCTCTGCGGGGCTGAAGCCCCACTCGGCAAAGGCACCTTATCAGCAAGCTGAACGGTGTCTGGCGACGCCGGTGGCCTCGCTGCGCTCGGCGGGGTCTTATCTGCGCGCGCGTCGTTCGTTGTTTTTTAAGGATTCAACGTAGCTTGCGCGCTCCTCCGGGGTGAGCATCTCGATGCGCTCCAGCAGGGCGCTATGGGCCAATCGGCCAAGCTCCAAAAAAAGATCCCGCTGCCGTTGTAAGATCGCTTCGACTGCTGCCATTTCAAATGGTTTGGCTTCAAGGGCAATGATCATCTGGCGGCGCATATCGGCCAGTGCTGCGCGGTTGGCGCGCAACTCGGCGCGCCGGGAGATCAACTGCGCGCGCAGGGCATCGCGGTGCTCCTTGGGCAAGGCAAAGGCAAGAAACGCCACCGTGTCAGCGCTGGGTGGGCGGCTTGGCTTGTTGTTCAGGGCATTGCCGATCACCATCCCGGCGATCAGCAGGTTGATCCCAAGGGAGACCATTAGCAGGATTTTAAGCCACCGGCCGCTGCCGGGTTTAGGGGTGCCTGGCATGATCTAGCTCTCCGCCATGAGTTGGGACAAGGTTTCAAACGGGCTGGTGCTGTCGGGGTTGTCACCGATAAAGGCCAACAGCCCCTCCAGCGCCGGAATTTCAAACAGGATGTCAGCGTAGCCCGCCCCGGCAAATATGCCAAATGCAGCGCAGGCCGCCAGCGCAAAGGCCCCACCCTTGCCGCCAACAGGCGATAGTAAGCGGGCGAAAAAGCCCGGGCGCTTTCGTGGGGATTGCAGGGGCGGGCTGGGGGCGTATATGGCCGCATCCGACAGTACCCGCTCAACCAGCCCGGTAGGGGGCTGGGGCAGGGGGGTGGCTTTGGCCTCGTCCAGAAGCCTGTCCAGGTGGTCATTGTTTCTCATTAACTTGCTCCTTTTCGAGTTTTTGGCCGGATTTAGGGCTGATTCCACTTGGCCTCAAGTGGCTCAGGTTGATGGCGAGGCTGCGCCGGGCGCGGCTAAGCAGGCTTTCCACCGCCTCGACGCTGGTTTCCAGGGCCGCCGCGATTTCGGGGTTGGAAAGCGCCTCGAAATGGCGCAGCACCAAGGCGTTACGCTGGCGCTCGGGCAGGGATTGCATGGCCCCGTGCAATGCGCGCTGGCGGTCTTGCGTGATCAGGCCCGTTTCAGCGCTGGGGCTGTTATCCACCAGCTCGGGGGCGGCTTCCAGCGCTACCGTTCGGCGCTTGCGCAGCCGGTCCGTGCAGGCATTGGCGGTGACCCGGTAGAGCCAGGTGGAAAGCTTGGCCTCACCCTCGCGCCAGTCCGGGGCGATCTTCCATAGCTTTAGCATGGCTTCCTGGGCCACATCTTCCGCCTCGCCGTGGTCTTGCAGCAACCGGTGGGCATGGGCGAACACCCGGGGCAGATGCCGGGCAGTCAGCAGTCGTGCCGCGCTTTGCTCCCCGGTTGCATAGCGGGCCAGTAGCGTGCTGTCATCCTGCGGGTTTGTCTGGTCAAATGCCATTCCCATGATCCAAGCTTTAGGGGATGGCCGCTCGCTTGGCCACCCCGGCTTGCTTCAGCCGCCCGATCCGGCATTTGCCGGCTCGCGCCGGCGCTCGCGCCATTTATCCATGGCGGCCTCCCATTCTTCAAGGCTGACGGCACCATCACCATTGCTATCTGCCGCATTAAACCGCTGCGCGGGGTTTTGCGGGATCATTTCTTCGGCCGAGAGCATGCCATCGCCGTTTTGGTCTTTGCGCGCAATA
>WFQA01000027.1 GCA_015487255.1 Paracoccaceae bacterium
AACTGGCGGATCATGAATGCGGATGGCACCTTCCCCGCCCCGCCACATAATATTGAAGGCCATACCTGGCACCATGATGACCAACTACTGTTTGATTTCACCAAGTTGGGCGGTGAGGCGGCAATGGCCGCGCGCGGCGTGGATGGTTTCAAAAGCGGCATGCCGGGCTTTGGTGATGTGCTTACCGATGAGCAGATCAACGATGTCTGGGCCTATATCAAATCCACCTGGACCGACCGGGAGCGCAACGCCCAGGCCGAACGCACCGCCGAACAACAAGCACTGACCGACGGTTGACGGCTTCGGCACCCCGTCGACAAGGCGGAAACCGGGGTGGGGTTGCAGGATGAGCTGCTCGTTGGCATCCCCGAAATTGCGAATTTCGACACCGCCTGTATTTTGGGTCTGCGCCCCGTCGGCGCCGTATTGATAGTTGGCGGCAACCTCTTTCGGGTTACTTCGCGCAGCTATCTTCCTATTCAGTGCCCTGCGGTATTTTTCTAAGGCGCGGGGGGCCGCCCCCGTGGGCTTCTGGGTAAGGAAAGTCCATTAACCACCTCTCGCCGGTTTCTTCATCCGTAAATATTTTTTCCCATTTTTCAGTATCAACATATGTCTTTGTCATCGAATTGGCTTTCAAAGTGGCCTCAGCACCCAAGAACTCATTCTGCATTTCCTTAGCCATAGTTTATTCCACATATCTTGCAGTAAAACTCCGAAGTTCATCATGTCGAAGGTTGGGTATGATATATTCAACAGCTCCACCAGCGGTTCTACCCCCAGAGATGAATCCAGAGTTGGATCTGTCACAGTTTAGTGCCGCCCCATGAGCTCATTTAAGCGGCAATTCTTTCGAAAGCCAGGGGGTCCACCCTGATACCAAGTGGTTCCGGCAAGGATTATAAAAGCCGTTGATGTATTCAAAGATTGCCAGTTCAGCAGCCCGGCGGGTGCGCCACGGGTGCCGCCAGATCAGTTCTGCTTTGATAGTTTTGAAAAATGCTTCGACGGCGGCATTATATAGCTATAACCCTTGCCGCTCATGGAGGCTTTGAACCCATATTGGTGCGGGTGTTTTTGATAATCATGCGCGCAATACTGGCTGCCGCAATCCACTGCCCGGCAGTGGGATGGCCGAAATCAAAGCCGAGGCCTTTCAATCCCTCCGTCATTCGTGGCCTGCCATAGCTGCCTAGAGACAGGCGATGCTGTTCTCTGATAGGCGGTGCAAAACCACGGTTGTTCAGACTTTCCCAAGCTTGCCTTTTCCTCTGCGGGGGTAAACCCCCACTCGGAAAAGGCACGGTTTTCAACAAGTTGAAAACACGGCTGGCCGGCGGCGGTGGCCTCGCTTCGCTCGGCGGGCCTTTCCGCAAATGTCAGTCTACAAAGGCTTTTTCAATCACAAACTGCCCCGGCTCACTGTTGGAGCCTTCAACCATACCAGCAGCCTCGCATTTGGCCTTATGATCCGCCAGCATCTCCATGGAGCCACAAATCATCACCCGGTCTGTCTCCGGATTAAGCGCCATGCCGGTTGCCGCTTCAAAGCGGCCGTCATTCAGCCAGTCGGTCATCCGCCCCATCTGCGCGCTCTCTTCGCGGGTGGTGGTGCTGATGAACCGCAGCTTCTCCCCCACCACTTCTTTCAGCAGTTCATCCGCCTCGATCCCGGCCATCAGGCTTTTGCCGTAATCCAGCTCTTTGACCTCACGGCAGGTCTGGGTCAGAATCACCTCGTCAAATTTCTCATAGGTTTCCGGGTCGCGCATGACGCTGGCAAAGGGGGCGATGCCGGTGCCGGTCGAAAACATGATCAGCCGTTTGCCCGGCAGCAATGCATCATGCACCAAAGTGCCCACCGGTTTGGGGCGGATCAAAATCTCATCCCCGGCCTTCAGGTGCTGCAAGCGCGAGGTCAGCGGGCCTTCAGCCACCTTGATCGAATAAAACTCCAGCTCTTCCGCCCAGTTGGGCGAGGCAATGGAATAGGCCCGCAGCAGTGCCTTATCGCCATTGGGCAGCCCGATCATCGCGAACTCCCCCGAGCGGAACCTGAAGCTCGCCGGGCGCGCACAGGTGAAAGAAAAGGTTTTATCCGTCCAGTGATGCACATGCTTCACCTTCAGGGTTTCTAAACCACGATAAGCCTTTGGCAGGTCGTCTTTCATCCGTTCTCTCCTTGATGCGGGCGGTATAGCGCCATTTGCCCCGGGGTAAAACAGCTAAATCACGCCAAAGCGCGCCTATTTCCCCATCATTGATTGACCTGCCCGCCGGATTTGTTTAACAAAGCCCCTATTGATGGGGTCACAATTCGGTGCCCTCGGCCGCGTTTAGCCAGCGGCGCTTATAACTGCCGCTTTAAACGGATAAATATGACCAAATTCAGTGATTTGAACCTTGATGAAAAGGTTCTGAAAGCCGTAGCCGAAACCGGCTACGAGACCCCGACCCCGATTCAGGCCGAGGCCATCCCCCATGCGCTGCAGGGCCGTGATGTGCTGGGCATTGCCCAGACCGGCACCGGCAAGACCGCCTCTTTCACCCTGCCGATGATCACCATTCTGGCCAAGGGCCGGGCCCGCGCCCGCATGCCCCGCTCGCTGATCCTCTGCCCCACCCGCGAACTCGCCGCGCAGGTTTCGGAAAATTTCGAGAATTACGGCAAATATCACAAGCTCAGCATGGCGCTGCTGATCGGCGGTGTCAGCTTCAAAGACCAAGACAAGCTGATCGATCGCGGTGTTGATGTGCTGATCGCCACCCCGGGCCGCCTGTTGGACCATTTCGAGCGTGGCAAATTGATGCTGACCGGCGTGCAGGTAATGGTGGTGGACGAAGCCGACCGGATGCTCGACATGGGGTTCATCCCCGACCTCGAGCGTATCTTCAAACTTACGCCCTTCACCCGGCAAACCCTGTTTTTCTCCGCCACCATGGCGCCCGAGATCACCCGCATTACCGAGGAATTCCTGCACAACCCCGTGCGGGTCGAGGTGGCGCGGCAGGCCACCACCTCTGAAACCATCACCCAGATGGTATGTGAGCAAACCCCCTCGCGCCGCGACCGTGCCGCCAAGGAAAAGCGCGATTTGTTGCGCGCCATTATGCTGGCCGAGGGGGATGCCCTGACCAATGCGATTATCTTTTGCAATCGCAAGGTAGATGTGGATATCGTGGCCAAATCGCTGAAGAAACACGGGCTGGATGCCAACCCGATCCATGGCGATCTTGATCAATCGATCCGCACCCGCATTCTCAACGGTTTTCGCGATGGCGAGTTGAAATTCCTCGTTGCCTCTGATGTGGCGGCGCGCGGGCTTGATATCCCCAATGTCTCGCATGTATTTAATTTTGACGTGCCGATCCATGCCGAGGATTATGTGCACCGCATTGGCCGCACCGGCCGGGCCGGGCGCCTCGGCAAGGCGATCACCCTGTGCCAGCCGGCCAACCAAAAACACCTTGATGCGATCGAGGAACTGGTGAAGACCAAGATCGAGCGCATGGAAAACCCATTGCAAAAATCCGAGCGCCCGGCCAGGCAGGAAGAAAAACCAAAAGCTGAGCCGCCAAAAGCCGAGCCGGGTGATCAGCCGGAGCAAAAGGCCGAAAAACCCCGCCGCGGCCGTGGCCCGCGCCGGGAGCGTGATGAGGGACGTCGCCCTGAAAATCGACGCTCTGAAAACCGGCGAAATGACAATCGTCGTGGCCCGGTTGGCATGGGGGATCACATGCCGATGTTTTTGACCCGCGCCTTTTTGCCGATGCCCGATAGTGCACCGGTTGTAGCGGAAGAAAAATCCACGCCCGAGGCTGAGGCTATTGCACCAGCCAGCACTGAAGAGGCACCGGTTGTCGCGGAAGTGGTGGCAGAAAAACCCAAGCGCAAACCGCGTAAAAAAGCGCCGGTCGCCGAGGTCGTTGAAGAAAGCGTGGTAGAAAAACCCAAAGGTAAGGCCGCAAAAGCGGCAGATGCGGAAGCTCCGGCGGAGAAGCCCAAGCGCAAACCACGCAAAGCCAAGGCGGCGGAGCCTGAGGCCGAAGCACCAGCTGTAAAACCCGAAACTGTTGAAGTGGTGGCCGAAAAGCCAAAAAAGCGGGCCCGCATTACCGCGCCCGCCCCTACATCGGA
>WFQA01000028.1 GCA_015487255.1 Paracoccaceae bacterium
AATAACCAAAGGAAAGGTAAGCGAGAGCGCCGCCGTCAGGACCAGCGCCCCAAGCGCCCCCCACATCATCGAACCGTAAGGCTTGAGAAACGGCATAAGCTGGCGCAGCGGCCCAACGGTTTTGGACTTGGCGCGCTCTTCTGATATATCTTGTGCCATTGCGGCCCCCTTTATTCTCGCCCAAGCCAATAAGCCTCAAGCCTCCCAAGCACAAGAGGATCAATGATCACATTTGAATGTGTCGCGCAGATATGGGGGGCAAGTGGAGCGGGTGATGGGAATCGAACCCACGTATTCAGCTTGGAAGGCTGCTGCTCTACCATTGAGCTACACCCGCTTCACTGCGGCTTATAGCGGCTTACGCATGAAAGGATCAACCGGATTATGCGCGCATGATGTCGTTTTGGAGCCCGATAGCAGTTTTTACCAAGCCCTGATACGCGCTTTGAAAAACCGTAAATTCATATGGCCCCGGCGGATTTGGGTGATCTGGGGCCAAACGCCAATCACCTCTTTTACCCTGCTTGCGGCTCTGCTAAAACGGGCCAGAGCAAAAACAGGAGAAGCACATGGGCTTCGCTGCCATAATTCTGGCCGCCGGAAAAGGCAGCCGCATGAAATCAGCCATACCAAAGGTTATGCACAAACTGGCCAGTGCGCCAATGATCGACCACGTGCTGGCCAGCACCGAGGCCGCAGGGGCGGCGCGTAATGTGGTTGTGGTTGGCTTTGAGGGTAAGATGCTCAAGAATCACCTTGGCCCGCGCGCCGAGACCGTGTGGCAAAATGAGCAAAACGGCACCGGCCATGCCGCCCTGCAAGCCCGCGAAAAGCTTGCTGATTTTGACGGTGACGCTATTGTGCTTTACGGCGACGGCCCGTTTGTGCGCCCCGAAACCATGCGCGCGGTGCTGGCAAAGCGCAGCAACGGGTTTGATTTGGTCGCCGTTGGCTTTGATACCCCCTCGCCAAGCGGCTATGGCCGGATGCTGGTGCAGGGCGATGCGCTTGAGGCCATTGTTGAGCATAAAGATTGCACCCCGGCCCAGCTCGAAATCACGCTTTGTAATCTGGGGGTAATAGCTGCGCCGGCCAAGCTATTGTTTTCATTGCTGGAACAGGTGGACAGCAACAATGCCAATGGGGAAATCTATCTGACCGATGTGGTCTCGATTGCCCGCAAAGCGGGGCTGCGCTGCGGCGTGGTGATCTGCCCGGCGGAGGAGGCCACTAGCATTAACTCGCGCGCGCAACTGGCTGAGGCGGAACGGGTTTTTCAAGCGCAGGCGCGGGCAGCGGCGATGGAAAACGGCTGCACCCTCATTGCCCCTGAAACGGTGCATTTTGCGCTGGATACCGTGATCGGGGCTGATGTGCTGATCGAGCCGAATGTGTTTTTTGGCCCCGGGGTCAGCGTGGAAAACGGCGCCCATATCAAGGCTTTTTGCCATTTGCAGGGCTGCCATATCGCGCAGGATGCGATTATCGGCCCCTTTGCCCGCCTGCGCCCGGGGGCGGAGATCGGCGCCTCTGGCCGGGTGGGGAATTTTGTCGAGATCAAAAACGCGGTGCTGGGGGACGGGGCCAAGGTCAACCACCTGAGCTATGTTGGCGATGCCGGGATCGGGGCGGATAGCAATATCGGCGCCGGGGTGATTTTTTGCAATTATGACGGGGTGTTCAAGCACCATTCAAAGCTCGGCGAGCGGGTGTTTGTCGGCTCCAACTCCGCGCTGGTCTCACCGGTTGAAATCGGCGATGATGCGCTGATCGGCACCGGAACCGTGGTGACCGAAGATATCGGCGCGGGTGATCTGGCGCTGGCCCGCGCCAAGCAGGTAAACAAAAAAGGCCGTGGCAAGCGGCTGATGGATATGCTCAGGGCCAAAAAGAAATGAAGCCAATTGAGCAACTTCGCGCCGCAGCCAACCCGGCCAAAGCCCAAGAGATGATCGCCTATCATAAGCAGGAACGCGAGGTTTTGGGGGTATCCAACCCCGAAATAGACCAGCTTGTCAAAACCTGGCGGGCAGAGATGGGCATTGATCAGCGGGTCGCTCTGGCAGATGAATTATGGCAATCTAAGGAACCTCTGATCAACAGGCTGCTGAGATCCTTGGCCGCATAAGGGTGCCCAGCTGGTGTTAGAATGCACGCTGGCTGGCTCTTTGAGACCGGTTTTGCGGCTTTATTCCCCCCAATTTCGGTGTTTCAGACAGACACCGCCCGCAA
>WFQA01000029.1 GCA_015487255.1 Paracoccaceae bacterium
CTGGCCAAAGCGCCGATATTGCCCAGCCCCAGCGCGGCCGACCCATTGGTCACCACCCCCACAAGATTGCCCCGCGCGGTAAAGCGCGCGGCGGCGGACGGGTCCTCCTTGATCACCACGCAAGCCTCGGCCACACCCGGAGAATAGGCCAACGCCAGATCGCGCCCGTTGGCCAGAGGCTTGGTCGCGCGCACCTCCAGCTTCCCCGGCTTGGGGAATTCGTGGTAATTTAGCGCGGGGGTGTTGGGCTTTTTGGTCATCAATCGGGCCTTTTGTATACAATGGAATGCACATTATGCGGCATAGCTACCGGCTTGAAAACCGAATATTCACCTTAGGTCAAGTATTGATCCTGTTCCTGCCACATAAGCGGGCAGTCTGCCTATATTTTAATCGGGTTAATAATATGCCCGCTTCGGAAGGTCAGCCAGCATTCGCAGATGAAAATACTTTTCAAAAGCTGTTGCAATTCGCTGCATCTTGCCCCATTTCACATGCAACTATCAAACTTGGGGAACAGATACATGCTCTTGCGCGCCTTTGACCGTTTTTTCCGCCATGAAGCTGCGGGCGGGATTCTGCTTATGCTTTCCGCGGTTGCGGCAATGGCTGTGGCTAATTCCGGCCTGTCCGGCGGGTATAACAGCGTGCTTTCCTCGGTATTCTCGCTGACCATCAATGGCGAGGGCCTGTCAAAACCGCTGATCCTGTGGATCAATGACGGGTTGATGGCGGTGTTTTTCTTCCTGATCGGCATGGAGCTGAAGCGGGAGATCCGCGAAGGCAAGCTGAAAAACCCGCGCAATGTGATATTGCCGGGCATGGCCGCCGTGGGGGGCATGGCGGTGCCGGCGCTGATCTATATCGCCTTCAACTATGGTGACCCGGAAACGATTAATGGCTGGGCCATCCCCGCCGCCACCGATATTGCCTTTGCGCTTGGCGTGCTGGCTTTGCTGGGCAAAAGGGCACCTGTCTCGCTGAAGGTGTTTTTGCTGACACTGGCGATTTTGGATGATCTCGGCGCGATCCTGATCATTGCGTTTTTCTATACGGCGGAACTGAAGATTGATTACCTCTATCTGGCCCTGCTACCGCTGGCCGGGCTGGCTTATCAAAACTTTACCGGGGCGCACCGGATAGCGCCTTCCATCCTGCTCGGGGCCATTTTGTGGTTTCTGGTGCTCAAATCGGGTGTGCATGCCACGCTGGCCGGGGTGATCACCGCGTTTTTCATCCCGCTGACCGATAAATACGGCAAATCACCGCTGCACTCGCTGGAGCGCGCCCTCACCCCTTATGTGCTTTACCTGATAGTGCCGATCTTTGCCTTTGCCAATGCCGGGGTTGACCTGAGCAGCATCCGCGTGGCGGATCTGTTCAGCTCGGTGCCGCTGGGCATTTCCGGCGGGCTGGTGATTGGCAAATTGGTCGGGGTGTTTGGCATGACCTATCTTTTGGTCAAGCTCGGTGTGGCACGGTTGCCCGAGCATGCCAACTGGCTGCATATTTTCGGGGTGTCGATGCTGGCGGGGATCGGCTTCACCATGTCACTGTTTATCGGCGGGCTGAGCTTTGAATCCCCCGAGGTGATGAACCTCGTGCGCCTCGGTGTCTTGACCGGTTCGGTGATCGCGGCCATCACCGGCTATACGGTCCTCTATCTGGCCTCATCCAAGCCGGAAGCTCAATCCACGGATTAAACCAAGACTATCCGTTTTGCCCCGCCGAGCGCAAGCGAGGCCAAGCCCAACGGGAGGCGACTTGTTGCGTAGCAACACGGCGGCCGACGAGCGGGAGAGCACGGTTTTATCTGGCGGAGGATTGGCGATTATTCGCAACCTTTTACCCACATCAACCGGGCGTGCCTTTTCCTCTGCGGGGGTAAACCCCCACTCGAAAAAGGCACGGTTTTTGGCAAAGCCAAAAACACGGCTGGCCGGCGGCGGTGACCTCGCTACGCTCGGCAGGTTTGCCGCAACGGCTGAGAACAAATCCAAGGGGGAGTAATAGCGGTAAGGAATTATCCGGTTTTACGGTTTTATACTGAGCAGCCCTGCGGGCATTATATCTTTCTCTCGGCCAAAACCGCAGCCCCGCCGATTAACCACCAGTCATCTTCTACCTGTGAAAGCAGGGTACCAATATCCTAAAGCTTTCAATGTTATCAGAACGATGCGGCATTTAACTCCGCCCAATCAATCAGGGCCAGCCTGTGCAATCACCCGCGCCAAAAACCAATCGTAAACAGCACGTAAACCGAAATCAGTTCCAACCGCCCGATCAGCATGGCAAAGCTCAGCACCCATTTCACCGGGTCAGACAGCCCGCCAAAATTCCCCGACGGGCCGATCTCCGCCCCCAGCCCCGGGCCGA
>WFQA01000030.1 GCA_015487255.1 Paracoccaceae bacterium
GCGACGGGCGATCCGGCAATAGCGGATACCCTGGAGCCGATCTTTGCCCAGCTTGTCGAGACGGTGGAAAGCGAATTCCCGGGCCTGGGCTTTCAAAAACGCGATTTCGGCGTCAGCTTCGCCTTTTTCTTTCTGATGAATTGGCAAATAGCCAATAATGTTGACCTGCCAGAAGAGATTTACAAACCGGTTGCCCGGCAATTGGTGCAAACAATTCAGGCAAGCTACGCCAAGGATGAAGTCCAAATGAGTGCCGGGGAGCTTGACCGGCAATATGACCTCATGCTCACCTTCCCCTTGGCTATTCTGGCGGTGGTGCAATCCCTTGAGCAAAATGGCCAAGCGGATGATGCCGCCGCGATGCGCGAGGTGGCCGGGCAGACCTTTGAGCAGGTTCTGGGTATCTCGCCATATGATATCGATATTACCGAAGCGGGCATTGCCGGTTATGACTGAGCGATAGCCATAGCCCGGGCCGCGCTCACCGGTTTTGCCGCAACATTTACGGGAAGATCATGTATTTCAAAGCAGCTATCTTACATGTGGCAGTAATAATCCTTGCCCTTTTGTATCCGGTAATGGCCGAGGCGCAGGACCCGGGCTATGGCCCGCCGCAAGATAGGCAATGGCAATCTTCCGACGGTATGCTGAAACTTCGCGCCTGGCCCTGGCAGGTTTTTGATGGCAGCGATAGCCTGCAGGCTTGGCTGCTGGAGCGCCGGTTATTTGCTGTGCCGGGCGAGCGGGCGCTCGATTTTGAATACAGAATAAACCTGAGTGAAAGTCTTGACGGGGCGGTATTTCTCATTCGTGATTTGCGGCGCAAACGGGGTAAGAGCCGCTTTTCGCTGCTCTATGCCTGCATTTACGGGAATGAAAATGAATTTGTGCGGCTGATCGACATTTATGGTGAGCTTGCGATTTTGAAAAATAACGAAGCGGATATCTGGCCGCTGGTCAGGGCGCAGGTAGGGGCGTGGTGCGAAGAAAAGCCAAGCGATGCCCGCCGTGCCGCGGTGCTGGCGGAAATCTCGACGCCCCCCGGGCAGGGCATCCAGCCTGATGAGATCGAGACCGTGCTCGGCATTATGAATGAGCGCTGGGGTTATTTTTATCAAATTGATGTTGAGGTCTATGTGCTGCTCAAAAACGGCATGGCCATACGCGACCCAAGCCGGCCGGTATCTGACCTAGACCAGAGGCGCTCGCGCGAATTGGAGCCGGAAAGCTGGGTTGAATGGCGCAGGCAGGATGGCGGGTATCAGATAAAGAGTGATGAGGAATGGCGCAGGCTGGATGTAAAATGGGTGGTCGGGCCGGCAGCCCGGGGCACCCGGCTTGCGGGTAATTATGAATATAATGATGTTTCGGGCAACCCGTGGTTTGGCACCTTCATCACCAAAGCCAACTATACCTTTCGTGCAAACGGCACCTATGCCAGCTCATCCAGCGCGCAATACGGGTCGGGCATGGCGGTAGCAGATACCACGGGCTCGATCAATATATTCTCCTATTGCAACGAACAGGGCGGACGCAGTGTATTTTCTGCCGTTGGCCCCAATACAGATTCCAGCGGGCTGACAAGCCCGGCCGGAACGCCAAGCTATGTGGCGCGCGGCAACGATACCAACCGCGAGGGATGTGGCGATGGCAAGGGCGGTGCCTATATTCTCGACGGTTACACGGTGGAGTTGCAGGCCAATAACGGCGTTACCCAAAGGCTGCCGTTTTATCTGCTCTCGGAAAACTGGGTCGTGGTCAACTGGCGCTGGTATGCGAAGTGATGCGTGTTTGCAATCAGGATTTAAGCCGCAAGTTCAATAGATTGGCCACCAATATTACCGCGCCGCCAATAAATACCGTGGCCATGATCGGCTCTTGGTAAAGCCACATGCCAACAATGGCGATGATCGGCAGCCGGATAAACTCCATCGGGGCCACGATCGAGGCCGGGGCCAGCCCCAAGGCGCTAGTCAGGCAATAATGGGCGCTCAGCCCGGTAAAGCCAACCACAACCAGCCACGGCCATATTTGCGCTGAAGGCCACGGAATGCCGCCCTGGCTTGAAAGCAGCAAAGCAAAGAGGGATTGCATCGCCGTCATCCAGAACAGCACGGTCAGCACGCCATCCCGGCGCATGATCTTGCGGGTAAAAATCGCATTGAAGGCAAAGCCAAGGGCCGCGCCGATACCCGCCACATGCCCCCATGTAATTGGCGAAACACCGGGCCTTGCCACAATAAGCACCCCGATAAAGCCCAAAAATACCACCAGCAGTTTTTGCCATGTCAGCCGCTCGCCCAGCAAAAGCGGCGCCAGCAGCGCCACCCAGAGCGGGCTGGTGAACTCCAGCGCCACCAGTTGCGAAAGCGGGATCATGGCAATGGCATAGAACCACAGGTTCTGCCCGGCGAAATGGAAGATATTGCGGGTAATGTGCTGGCCAAAGATCCCGGTGCGTATCTGCGCAAAGCCGCGTTGACTGCGGGCAATGAAAAACACCACCACCGCAAGCCCGATCAGCGAGCGGTAAAGCATCAGCTCAAAGGTGTTGATCTCCTGCAAAATCGCCCGCCCGGCAATCGCCATCAGCACAAACGAAGCCACCGCCCCCATCATCCATAAAAAAGCTTTAAAATGGTTATTCAACACGTTTGTCAAACCGCCGAAGCACCCCTTCAGTGGCCCGCCCCCAGTCAGAGGCCCTGGTGCGCGCCTGATGGGAATCAAAGCTGCTTTCGCTGTCAAAAATCTCGGAA
>WFQA01000031.1 GCA_015487255.1 Paracoccaceae bacterium
GGCGAATCCGACACCGGGCAGGTGCCATATAAGCAATGGCCGCAGGGCGTAAAGGGGCATTTTGTAGCCCGCATTCCTCCGCTGGGGTGATGCCCTGGCAAGGGCGGGCGGGCAAGCCAGTGCCGGCATCGCCTATAAAATATGCGCCATAGATATTATTTGCCCCTTTTCAGAACCGGCAAAACCCCCTATATATAGGAGGTCCCCTCGGGGAATATGGTGATAAACGCGCATGTAATAGACGGATCGGACCCGGGGGCGGTACCCGGCGACTCCACCAAATATCCTTTCATTTGAAGGATCACGGGGTCGAAACAGGATCGACGGACGTTCAAAGATGTTTGCTTTCACCCGGCGGACTGCCACCGTATCGGCGTAAAATGTACAATTGCAAATGACAATCGTGCTCCGGTAGCTCTCGCAGCGTAAGCTGTGCGAAAAGCCGAAACTTAACTCCAGCCGGATAGCTCCGGCTGGCGGGGTCCGCAGGCACCTGGCAACAGAAGCCTGCACTTATTCATAATCAGGGTTTTTGATATGCGTGGGCAGCGAGCCAGCTATGGCGGGCGGCACTTGTTTTGTCTCAATACTACCGGGCATCATAATAAAGGCCAACCACATGTTCGGCCTCGGCAAAGAACAGCCAGCGCGCGGCAAACAGCCCGATCACATGCAATAATACCAGCCCGGCCAAGATGAAATAATTGACATCCAGCAGCAAAATCAGCACGGCGGGCAGCAGGGCGGCAGCGATAAGCGCGATCACCCGCAGCTTGGCGGCGTGTTTGCGCGCCACCACATAGACCATCTCTTTCAGCAGGTAATTTTCGCCCGAATGGGGTTTTTCCAGCAGGCGGACCTTGCCCAGCGCCCCCAGCCCGGTGGCGGTTTCAATGGTTGAGCCGGAGCGGGCCAATGCACTATCCCCATGTGCCCAGGCCAGCGCCTGAAAGGCGGCGAGCAGGCCAAGCAGCAGCAAGGCCGCTGTCATCTGGTTGGCCAGCAGCGCGCCGCCAGCAGCGGAATAAAGCCAGAAAAGCAGCGGGGTGGAGGCCGAGTTCCAGCGCGGCACCGATTTCATCTGAGTATAGATCATCGCGGTGGTAAAGACCGTGCCCATCGCCATCAGCGCTGAAAGGTAGCCAAGGGCGGCGATGCGCATATCCATAAACGCCCAGAGCACCGCATAGATGAAAAACACCCCCAGCGTCAGGATCGCCATGATACCCTCGCGCGACAGCCACGAGGTTTTCCACTGGCTGAAAGCATATATCGCGTTCATCGGCCGGCCAAGGTGGAAGGTCGAGGCCAGCAACCCAACCGTGGCCAGCCCCAGCGCCAGCGTGGCAAAGGCAGCGGTGGTCAGGCCGCTGGTGGCGGGCAGGCCAAGGCCCATGAACAGCATCAGGCCAAAGCCAAGGCCGGAGATGGTGCTGAAGATAATAACGGAAGGAGCCGGGTGCATCAGATTTTCTCCAATGTGCGATCGAGCCAACCCAGAAATCCGGTGATCTCGGTGGACTGTGCTGCAAGAGCGGGGGAAAGGGTGGCGTCAACATCGGCCTTGGGCCGGGGCGGCAGGTATTTGTTGACCGGGCTGGTGCCCTGCTCGGGCATCAGGTCCATGCCGCCGCGCGTGGCCACCAGTTTGGAGACGTTGCTTTCAGGGTCGGCGAAATCGCCAAAATGCCGTGCGCCGGCGGGGCAGGTGCGCACGCAGCTTGGCACACGGTCCTCCTCGGGGATGTTTTCATTATAGATACGATCCACGCAAAGAGTGCATTTTTTCATCACCCCGGCCAGTGCATCCAGCTCGCGCGCACCGTAGGGGCAGGCCCAGGCGCATAGCCCGCAGCCCATGCATTTATCTTCATTGACCAGCACGATACCGTCTTCACTGCGCTTGTAGCTCGCCCCCGTGGGGCAGACGGTGACACAGGGCGCATCATCGCAATGCAGGCAGGATTTGGGGAAATGCACGGTTTGCGCCGGGCAGCCCTCCTGCCTGGCCTCAAAACTATGCACCCGGTTGAGGAAGGTGCCCACCGGGTTGGCGCCATAGGCATCGGTATCCGAAAGCGGCGCGCCATAAGAGGTGGTGTTCCACTCCTTGCAGGAAATCACACAGGCATGGCAGCCGACACAGGTATCAAGGTCAATGACCAGGCCGAGTTTCTTGGCGGTGGTTTCTGGAAGCTGGGTCATGTCCATTCCTTTCCGTAGGCGATGTCTTTTGGCCCATGGCCCACCGGCGAATTTTGCGCCGCAAAACCGGGGGTGGATTGCAGATCAGCCGGGGCATCGACCCGCTTGATATTGACCCGCAAGTCAAACCACGCGGCTTGCCCGGTGACCGGGTCTGAGTTGCTCCAGCGCTGGCCATCCCCGCGCGGCGGCAAAAGTTCGTGGATCAGGTGGTTGAGCAAAAAGCCTTTTTTGGTTTCCGGCGCGTCCTCTTGCAGCGCCCAGGCGCCCTTCCTTTTGCCAATTGCGTTCCATGTCCAGATGGTTTTGCCATTGAGCGCATCCATGCGCACGACCGGCACGGTGATGGTGCCATGATGCGAGGCCAGCTCGGCCCAGTCGCCGGCCTGAAAGCCGTGCTCTTCCCACAACTCGCCCGAAATAAACATCGGGTTGGTGCCGTGGATCTGGCGCAACCATGCGTTTTGGCTGCCCCAGGAATGATACATCGCCATCGGGCGCTGGGTCAGGGCGTGCACCGGGTATTTATCCTTGTCGATCAGGCTCTGCTCAAA
>WFQA01000032.1 GCA_015487255.1 Paracoccaceae bacterium
AGAGCCAAAGCGGCCCCAGTAAAAGGACATTGTGTTGGGACGTGGCCTAGTGGTAGGGCAACGCTTTTTGGTAGCGCAGATCGTAGGTTCGAATCCTACCGTCCCAGCCAACACCTTTCAAACTATTGCAGGTAGATAATTAACTGCTGCCACTGGCTGCCAAATGCCCCATTCTGTGCCCCAGTGTCCGTCGCAGGCAAGCATGGTGGAGCTGGTCATCACCACCCCCATTTGCAATACCTTATTGGGGCTCCTAAGTGTCTGAATCAAAACTAATTGAGTGATTTCAGCGAGTTGTGGTTCAATCGGATTGACAACATTCGAAGGAGATCACAATGGCCTGGACTGAAACCATTCGCGTCAAATATGAACGGCATTCCGGGCGCTATGCAGGCGATTTAACCGATCAGGAATGAAAGCTGGTTGCGCCACTCATTCCGCCAGCCAAAGCTACGGGTCGTCCGCGCAAGACCACAATGCGAAATGTTCTGGATGCCATTTTGTACATCGCCAGCACCGGCTGTGCGTGGCGGATGCTGCCCAATGATTTCCCGCCGGTGTCCACTGTGCGCTACTATTTCTACGGCTGGCGCGATGACGGTATTTTTGAAGAGATCAGCCATTTTCTGGTGGCGGCGGCGCGCGAATTTCATGGCAAGAAACCGGGTGTAGTCGATGATGTAGCTGTCGTGGACGGAGAGGACAGGGACTGCTTGGGTGGTGAAGTGGTGGTGTACCCGTTCAGCAATGCAGCTGTCCAAGTACATTAACCGAATTCCTTTGGACCTGTCCCGCTTTAGTGCCGCCCCAAGTTCTCATTTAAGCGGCTCTTCTTTCAAAAGCCAAGGGGCTTTTCCAGCCTAAAGCTGAGTGCCTGCGACGCGGATTGTAAAAGCCGTTGATGTATTCGAAGATAGCGACTTCAGCGTCTCGACGTGTTTGCCATGAATGTCGCCAGATCATATATACGACGAATGCCATCGAAATCCTGAATAGGGTGATACGGAAAACCACCAAACCCGGGGCAGCTTTCCGACCGATGAAGCCGCCACCAAGCTGATCTATCTGGCCATCCGAAGCTTCGAAAGCAAAGGCAGGTGTGTCAGAGAATGGCCTCTCGGTGATTACAAGCAATCACCTGCCGGTAAGAGTTGCCACCGCAAGCAATTCGCTATCCTATACCCCGAGCGGTTCAACAAATGACCCGTTTCAACTGCATGGGCCAAGCCCCATACACAGAGTTTCGGATATTCCCTTCACTGGCGATGTATGCTTCGGCACTTTATGGGAATTCGCTTGCCTATGACATTATTTTTTGAGCGAATACCAATGTAATGAGCAACCCCAATTCGTTGCGGGTTGGCCTTACTCTGCAACTGCCCAAGCCTTAATCCACTTCGGGTAAGTGCTGTAATAGCGGCAAAAGCAGCTTCATGTCGGGGCCATGATCTTGCCCGGTGAGGGCGCGGCGCAACGGCATGAACAGGCTTTTGCCCTTGCGCCCGGTTGAGGCTTTCAGCGCGCCGGTCCATGCGCCCCAGCTTGTTTCGTCAAACGGGCGCGGTGGCAGGCTGCGCAGCGCCTCGCGCAGATAGTCCCGGTCCTCATCCGCGATCACCGGTTTGGTACCGTTTTTACAAAGCGCCCACCATTTCGCGATATCGGCCCGCTGGGTGATATTTTCGCGAATCGCCATCCAGAAGCGCTCGGCCAAATCAGCGGGCACCCCGATATCGGCGAGGGTATCCGCCATGGCCGCCGCATTTTGCCCATGCAAAAACCGCGCACTGAGCGGGGCCAGATCGGCCTCGTCAAATTTGGTTGGGGAAGCACCGAAATCCGCCAGATCAAAGCCGTCAATCACCGCCTGCATGTCGCTTTGCAACTCAACCGGCCTTGAGGAGCCTAGCCGCGCCATCAACGAGATAACCGCCATCGGCTCCACCCTGTTGGCGCGCAGATCACGCAGCGCCAAAACCCCGAGCCGCTTGGAGAGCGCCTCTCCCTGCGGACCGGTCAGCATCGAATGGTGGGAAAAGCTGGGCAACACGCAGCCCATGGCCTCGATGATCTGGATTTGCGTGGCGGTATTGGTCACATGGTCCAACCCGCGCACCACGTGCGAGATGCCCATATCGGTGTCATCCGTGACCGAGGCGAGGGTATAAAGCACCTGCCCATCAGCCCGGATCTGCACCGGGTCCGAGACGCTGGCGGCATCAATGGATTGCGGCCCCAAAATGCCGTCGTGCCATTCAATGCGCTTATGGTCGAGCTGGAAGCGCCAATAGCCGCCGCGCTCAGCCCGCAGCGCGTTTTTCTCTGCCTCACTGAGCTTTAGGGCGGCACGATCATAAACCGGCGGCTTGCCCATATTGAGCTGCTTTTTGCGCTTCAGGTCGAGTTCTGTGGGGGTTTCAAAGCATTCATACAGCCGCCCGGAGGCGCGAAGCATGGCCGCCACCTCATCATAGCGGCCAAGGCGCGTTGATTGTGTTTCTTCTCGGTCCCATTCCAACCCAAGCCAGCGCAGGTCTTCTCTGATCGCCTCGGCATATTCGGGCTTGGAGCGCGCCGGGTCGGTATCATCGAGCCGCAGAATGAAGGTTCCGCCCGCTTTTCGAGCGATGAGGTAGTTGAACAGTGCCGCGCGCAGGTTGCCTATATGCAGATAGCCGGTGGGGGATGGGGCAAAGCGGGTGGTGGTCATGGCAATATCCTGCTGAAAACGGTTGCAGCCCTGATAAAAGGTTTATGGGAAGGGATAAAGCCAAAACTTGGCCCGCCGAGCGCAGCGAGGCCACCGGCGTCGCCAGACACTGTTCAGCTTTGCTGATAAAGTGCCTTTCCGACGGGGGCTTTAGCCTCCGAGAGGAAAAGGCAAGCTTGTCGGTGAGGGCGGGGTTTTTTACTGCAGCGCCGCGGCGCGCGCCCGGCTCGGGGAGCAAAGGCGGGGCTGCGCCCCTGTTTGCCCCCCTCGCCGGGCGCGTGCCTCGCCTGGGGCGAGGCATCAGCTCTGATCGCGCCATCTGTTTACAATAGGGTAGCGCCGGTCCAGCCAAAAGGCTTTCAGGGTCAGCCTTGCCCCCGGTGCGGATTGAAACCGTTTGTATTCGCTGAGATAAATCAGCCGCTCCACTCGTTTCACCAAGGCGCGTTCATGGCCCATCTCAACCACTTCCGCGATGGATTTATCGTGATCGATCAGCGCTTCCAGCACCGCGTCCAGCACTTCGTAGGGTGGCAGGGAATCCTCATCCTTTTGCCCCTCACGCAATTCCGCTGTTGGGGGTTTGTCGATCACGCTTGGCGGAATCACCTGTCCCGCCGGGCCTGACATCCAGTCAAAATGATTGGCATTGCGCCAGCGGCAGCTCTCGAAAACCCTGGTCTTGTAGAGGTCTTTGATCGGGTTATACCCCCCCGCCATGTCGCCATAAATCGTGGCATACCCCACCGCGACCTCGGATTTATTACCCGTTGTCAGCAGCATTTCACCAAATTTATTGCTCATCGCCATCAAAAGCAGTCCGCGCAGGCGTGACTGGATGTTTTCCTCGGTCACATCCGCCGCATATCCCTCAAACAGTGGCGCAAGAGTTTGGGTGATCGCCGCCCTGCCCGCCGCGATCGGCACCGTGTCAAGCTGACAGCCCAGCGCCTGCGCCACGGCTTGGGCATCTTCCAGCGATTCCGGGCTGGTATATTCGGAAGGCAGCATCACACAGCGCACATTTTCGGCCCCGAGCGCATCAACCGCGATGGTGGCGACAATCGCCGAATCGACCCCGCCAGACAGGCCCAGCAAAACCTTTTCAAATCCTGTTTTCGCCATGTAGTCACGCAGCGCCTCAACCATGCAGCGATAATCCTGCTCCCACTCACCCCCATGGGTATCGCGCTTGCCGGGCTTGGCCGCCCAACCATCCGCACCTCGCTCAAAATCTACATGGGTTATGTTTTCGTCAAAGACCGGCATTTGCACCGCCAGAGCGCCACTTTGGTTGAGCACAAAGCTCGCCCCGTCAAAAACCTGATCATCCTGCCCGCCAACCATATTGAGATAGGCCAGCGGCAGGCCGGTCTCGACCACCCGCGCCACCATCAGCCCCATGCGCAAATCGTGCTTGCCGCGCCGATAGGGCGAGCCA
>WFQA01000033.1 GCA_015487255.1 Paracoccaceae bacterium
ATGTGTATAAGAGACAGATGGAGGTTTTCCGACGCGGGCGCACCGGCCACCACGTCACCACCGAGCCAAGTGCGCGGCACCCGAAGGGGCGCAAGGTGGCGCATTTTGACAATGCCGGTGATGCGGATTTTGTCTGCGCGCTGGTGAATAGCTGGCACGCGGGGCGCTTGCAGGTGCGGCCAATGGAAATTCAGATTGAAGGAGAGATATCACCAACCGCCCGGCTTTGGTTCGGGGAGGGGCAAGCCCCCCACTCACCAAAGCCGCATTTTTCAGCAATCTGAAAAACGGAGGGCCTCCGGCCATGGCCTCGCTGCGCTCGGCGGTCTTTGCCGCTTAGGTCTCGGGTGGCCAGACGCGCTGGTTTTCAGCAGATATCCAGCTTTGCACCCAGCCCGGCATCTCCGGGTTCCAGCCAGCCGCACCCATGGCCCCGGCCACCTCATCCGTGGCCACAATCCCGTTTGGCCCAACCACAGCCACCCGGAAGACCGCTGATGAAAGCGCCGTTCCATCCTTCCACATGCTTTGTTGCAGATAGAGAAACCGCCCGTCATGGCCCAACGCCTTTGAGCGCATCTCGAAATGATCAAACATCACCACGCGCTTTCGATAGCGCGCGGTGACCCCGGCAATGGTCATGCCCCAGCCCTGCGCCTTTAGCGCCTTGAGCAGCCCGATGCGCCGGGCCAGCTGGATACGCCCGAGGTCATAGATGGTAAGCGTGCGGCCATTATTGAGCTCGCGCCACAGGTCGAGGTCCACCGGCCAGCAGATATGGTGCGAGATATGCACCCCGTCAATCGGCAATGCGGGGGCCTTGCGGTATTTGGCCATGTGATAGGCCATGCGGATGAACGGATACATTTTTTCTCGATTCAGGATTGCGATGTTTCAAGCTGGCAAAAGTGGTTTTATTTGGCAAGGCTAACCTTGCGTCGCCCAAAACACACCACACCCTTGCAGCCGGGGCGAACCCATATTAGATGTGTGGCCGTAACCTCGCAACCGGAGCCACATAAATGACCTCGCTTTTCCAGATCCTCACCTTTGCGCTTGATATCATCTGGTTCATTGTCATCGCCCATATCATCATGAGTTGGCTCGTGGGCTTTCAGGTGCTGAACCTGCGCCAGCCTTTGGTGGCGCAAATCTGGTTTGGGCTGAACCGGTTGCTGGAGCCGATCTACGGCCCGATCCGCAGGATACTGCCCAGTATGGGCGGGCTTGATCTGGCCCCGCTGGTGCTGATTTTTGGGCTATTCGCCGCGCGCACCATTCTTTATAACAACATCGCCGCTTTTGGTTAAACCCTTGGCGGCTGCCCCATAAGGCAAGGCCTGCGGCACCAGCCCCACCGAGGCGAAGCCGAGGCACTGCGCCGCAGGCCGGTTTTCAGCTTGCTGAAAACATGCTTTTGCCGAGTGGGGGTTTACCCCCGCAGAGGTAAAAGCATGCTCGGAAGGATAGGCGCAAGCGCAACCGGTCTTTAGCGCACCGGCTCCTTCATTGTCACCAACTCTTCGGCTGCCGTGGGGTGCACCGCCACCGTGCGGTCAAAATCCTCTTTGGTGGCACCCATTTTTATCGCCACCCCGGCAAGCTGGATCATCTCCCCCGCCGCCGGACCAACGATATGGCAGCCGATCACCTTGCGGGAGTTTTTCTCGACAATCAGCTTCATCAGCATGCGCTCGTCCCGCCCAGCCAGAATATTGGCCATCGGGCGAAATGCCGCGCGGTAGACCTCAATATCAAAATCATCCCGCGCGTCTTCTTCGGTGCACCCCACCGTGCCAATCTCGGGTTGGGTAAACACCGCCGTGGCGACGAATTCATGGTCCATCGCGGTGGGGTTGTCATTAAATACCGTTTCCACAAAAGCCATGCCCTCGCGGATCGCCACCGGGGTGAGCTGCAGCCGGTCGGTCACATCACCTACCGCATAGATGCTCTCACAACTGGTGGCCGAAAACCTGTCCACCCTGATCTCGCCCTGCCGCCCAAGCTTGACGCCTGCTTCCTCCAGCCCCAGGCCTTCGGTATTGGGCCGCCGGCCGGTGGCATACATCACCATATCAACCACACAGCTTGAGCCATTGGTGCAGGTCACGTGCAGCCCGTCATCGCGTTTCTTGATCTCTTCCACATCGGTGCCAAGGCGCAGGTTGATCCCCTTGCGGATCATCTCGTCAGCCACATGGCCGCGCACCTCGCCGTCAAAGCCGCGCAATATCTGCGCGCCACGGTAAAATTGCGTCACCCGTGCGCCCAGCCCGTTGAAGATACCGGCGAATTCACAAGCAATATAACCACCGCCAACAACCATGATCCGCTTGGGCAGGTGCTTCAGCTTGAACACATCATTGGAGGTCAGCACATGCTCAGCCCCCTTCACATTGGGCACAAAGGGGCGGCCGCCGGTGGCCACCAGGATCCACTTGGCGGTGATGGTCTCGCCGGTGGAAAGCTTAACCGTATGCCCGTCCTCCAGCACGGCGCGGGCGTTATAGATGGTCACATCATTGCCGCTCAGCCCCTTGCGATACAGCCCTTCCAGCCGGTCCAGCTCCGTATCGATCTTGCTTATCATCTTGCCCCAGTCAAAGCTGCGCGCGCCGATCTTCCAGCCAAAACCCTCGGCGTCATCCATCATTTCGGAATAACCCGAAGCATAGACCATCAGCTTTTTGGGCACACAGCCGCGAATGACACAGGTGCCGCCCATGCGATATTCCTCGGCCAGGCCCACCCTGGCCCCGCCTTGCGCCGCCACGCGCCCGGCGCGCACCCCGCCCGAGCCGCCACCAATAACAAACAGGTCAAAATCGTATGTCATCTAGGCCCCCGGCACATAGAGTGAATCTTTACCCGGCATATGCACCTTTTGCCGCCCGAGATCCCCCCGGTCGCGATCATAGGTATGCACTTCGCCAGTCTCGTAGCCAACCAGAACCGTATCCGCCATCACCACAAACAGCCCGGTTTCCACCACGCCGGGAATGCGGTTCAGCGCCTCGGCCAGCCCGCGCGGGTCTCCGATACGGTTGAGATGCAGGTCGAGGATATAATGCCCCTCGTCGGTCACATAAGGCGCGCCGTTTTCCTCTCGCAGGCTAATGCGCCGGTTGGCGACATCCGCGCCCTCCAGCACCTCCTCCACGGTGGATTCGGTGCTGCGCCAGCCAAATTTCACCACCTCGATCGGCAGCGGAAACGCGCCAAGGGTCGCCACCTGTTTGGAGGCATCCGAGATCACCACCATCTGGTTGGACGCGCTGGCCACGATCTTTTCCTGCAACAGCGCGCCGCCGCCACCCTTGATCAGATTGAGGTCGGTATCAAATTCATCCGCCCCGTCCACGGTCACATCAAGCCATCCGGCCTCGTCCAGCGTGGTGAGCGGGATATTCAGGCTCGCGGCCAGATCACGGGTGCGGGATGAGGTCGGCACGCCAACAATCTGCAAGCCCTCGCTGTTAACAAGGTTACCCAGCAGTTGCACAAACCACGCGGCGGTGGAGCCGGTGCCCAGCCCGAGTTTCATCCCCGGCTTGACAAATTCAAGCGCGGCTTTGGCGGCGGCATATTTGCCCCGGTCCGAGCCGGTCAGCGTGTCAGTCATATTCATTCCCCTATGGATGGAACTTGGCACTCTCGCACTTGCATTTTACGGGTTTCCCCTGCATATCGGCCCCGTATAATCAAATATCCGCCAAAACCCAAGGGGAAAGCCATGTTTCTCAGCATCTTTGATGTGTTCAAAATCGGCGTTGGCCCGTCCTCCAGCCACACGGTTGGGCCGATGGTGGCCGCGGGGCGCTTTCTTGACCTGCTGCGCGAGGGGCGCGAGGTGGTGCCCGGTGCAAAAACCCTGGCCCGGCTGGGCTGCACCCTGCATGGCTCACTGGCCTTTACCGGCAAGGGCCACGCTACCGACCGCGCGGTCACCCTTGGCTTTGCCGGTTTTGACCCGGCTGATTTTGACCCGGTTAAGGCCACGCAGATGGAGGCCGAAATCGCAGCCAGCGGCACGGTGTCACCCAAGGGGCTGGGCGCGCTGCGCTACCGGCAATCGGATGACCTGCATTTTGATTACGAAACCCCGCTTGCGGGCCACGCCAACGGCATGGTGCTTTCGGCCTATGACAATACCGGCAACCTCTATGCCCGCGAGACCTATTATTCCACCGGGGGCGGCTTTGTGCTGACCGCCGCCGAGCTGGCCGGGGCCGAGATCACCGCCGAGCAGCCCGGCGCGCCCTACCCGTTCGGATCCGCCGGTGAGATGCTGGCCATGGCGCGGGAAAATGACAAAACTATTGCCGAGATGAAGCGGGAAAACGAGCTGCACCATATGTCGGCGGATGCCCTTAGCTCGGGGCTGGCCAAGGTGTGGCAGGTGATGGATGCCAGCATCGAGCGCGGGCTGGCCAGCAGCGGCACCCTGCCTGGCGGGCTAAAACTGAAACGCCGCGCCAAGGCCATCCATCAAGCCCTGCAAGCCGAGCACGGCACCAACATGGCCGCGCCGCACACAATAAATGACTGGATTTCCGTTTATGCCATTGCGGTCAACGAGGAAAACGCCGCCGGGGGGCAAATTGTGACCGCGCCAACCAATGGTGCCGCCGGGGTGTTGCCCGCCACCCTGCGCTATTATCTTGATCATGTGCCCACCGCGCGCCGCGAGATGATCGAGCCGTTTTTGCTGACCGCAGCGGCAATAGGCGGGCTGATCAAGGCCAATGCCTCGATTTCGGGGGCGGAGGTGGGCTGCCAGGGCGAGGTCGGCTCGGCCAGCGCCATGGCGGCGGCGGGGCTGTGCGCAGTGCTTGGCGGCAGCCCGGCGCAGGTGGAAAACGCCGCCGAGATCGCGCTGGAGCACCATCTGGGCATGACCTGTGATCCGGTAAAGGGGCTGGTGCAGGCCCCCTGCATCGAGCGCAACGGGCTGGGGGCGATCAAGGCGGTTGCGGCGGCCTCACTGGCCTTGCGCGGCGATGGCAGTCATTTGGTTTCGCTGGATAACTGCGTGGAAACCATGCGCCAGACCGGGCGGGATATGAGCCACAAATATAAAGAAACCTCGCTTGGCGGCCTGGCGGTGAATGTGCCGGAATGCTGAGTTAAATTCAGCAGAAGCGTGGCTTGGCAACCCTCTAAATTCCACATTATGAGTGACAAATCCGGCGGCATACTCTTCGGGAAATCATAACTACTAACCTAGGTTAGTAGTTATGGGTTACCAAGAATTTTAAAGTAAATTCAAACTGTTAGATTGAAAAGTAAATTTTAAGGTGGCCAGATGTCAACTCACAGCACATCTCGCAACACAGCCAGCAGGGCCTGCTTGGCCCTGGCCCTTTGCCCGCGTTTGGCAAAGGCCATCCGCATTCCGGTGGCTTCGATCATATCCAGCAGCAATTCGGCCATTTCAACCGGCTCGATCTCAAAGCCAAACGCCCCCTGCCCCCGGCCCTGTTGCAACACCGTGCACAGCGCCGTTACCACCCCCTGCCGGTTGGCGGCAAACCGCGCTGCCACTTGCGGGTTTCGCATTGCTTCAGCCATGATTTCGGCTGTCAACACCGCGTTTTCCGGCTTGGACAGTGAATCAAAATAAGCCGCAACAAACCGCTCCACCCTTTTGATGGCGCCGCCTTTTCCCCGCAGTTTTTTCGCCACCCGCGCCAGCCCTTCGGCCTCCAGCATGGCGATCTCGGCGATCAGGGCCACCTTGCTGTCAAAATGGTTATAAAGATTTCCAAGGCTGACCCCGGCCTTGCCGGCAATGTCGCGAATGCTGGTCTGATGAAACCCCTGCTCGATAAAGCATAGCGCCGCCATTTCTACGATATGTTTGCGCCGCGCCAGGGTTGCCGCCTCGCGCTTTCCGATTTCCTCCTGCATTTTTTTCCCTTGCATTTGAAAAACCCAATCCTATATTCAGTGAACATTCGTTCATTCAATTAACTTAACACAAACGAAAGGAAAACCCAAATGGAAACCTTGGAAGCCGAGCTGGCAAATTTCAGCATCACATTAAATATTCTCACCATCTCCGGGCTGGCCTTCCTGTTGGCGCTCACCTCCGAAACCCTGTGGGATGTGATAAGGGGCCACCGCAAAAACCTTGGGGAAACCTTTGTCAACGCTTCGATCGGCATTGTCACGGCCTTGCTGGAGCGCACATTTTACAGCCTGATCTTCGTGTTTGGCCTGTGGCTGGCCACGCCCTTTGCCCTGCTGCAAATTCCCAATGCGTGGTGGGTGCTGCCGCTGGCAATTTTTGCCGCCGATTTCACCTATTACTGGATGCACCGCATCGAGCACGAGACCCGTATCCTCTGGGCCAATCACTCGGTGCATCACTCCTCGCCCGAATATAATTTCACCACGGCGCTGCGCATTTCATGGGTAGACAGCCTGGTCGAGTGGGTATTTTTCCTGCCGATGATCCTGCTTGGCTTCAGCCTGGCGCAAACCGTCACCGGGTTGTTTGTGGTGCTGGCTTACCAAAGCTGGGTGCATACCGAAAAACCGGGCAAGCTTGGCTGGCTGGATCGCGTATTCAACACCCCTTCCGTGCACCGGGTGCATCACGGGACCAATGCGCAATATATCGATAAAAACTACGGCGGTATCCTAATCATCTGGGACCGGATCTTTGGCACCTATGAGCCGGAGCGGGAAAAGGTGGTTTACGGCATCACCACGCCTGTCAACACCATCAACCCGTTAAAAGTGGTGTTTATCGAATATCGCAATATCTGGCGCGACCTGAAAAAGGCCAGATCCGGGCGCGAGGCCCTTGGCTACCTGTTTCGTCGCCCCGGGTGGAGACCGGGCAAACCCCGTAAATAAACCCACATGTGGCGCGGCCACCGGTTGCGCCGCGCCCCCTCCAGAGCTAGACTTTTAGCATACAGGAGAACATCAATGCGCTATTTCATCCCCGCTCTTTTGCTCGCCGCCGCCCCGGCATTCGCCCAGATTACGCCCGATGACCTGCTGGCCAACTGGCAGGAATTCAGCCTTCAGCTTGGTGACGAGCTGGTCTATGAGCGCATTGAGCGCAAGGGAGACAGCCTCACCCTGATCAATGTCACCCTGGTTGACGGCCCCGAAGCCCCGCTCAAATGGCTGCGGCTTGATGGCTTGCCCGACGGCTCGGTTGATATCAGCTTTTCGCCCAATCTGGAAAATATCATCACCCGCGAAGACTCAGACGGGTTCTCCTCGATCACCAATTACAGCCTGTCCGGGCTGGCGCTTAATGCCTCGGGCAATCCCGCTGCCATTCTCTATCGGTTTTCGGCTGATACGCTCACCTCCAAAACCACCGAAATAACCGATAGCGTGCCAAGCAGAACCGATCTGCGCATCAGCGCAATAGCGGGCGAGATCCGACACCGGCCAACCGCCAATGAAAGCCAGAACCTTGCCGGCTTTGTTACCTTTGAGTCCATCACGATCAATAACCGGCTCACCCCGCTGGCGCCGGCGGAGCGCACATTCTTTGACTGGGCCGCGCTCGATACCCGGCTGGATCTTGATGTCACCATTCCCAATGATATAGCTAAAACCGATGCCAACATCCCCGAAGGCCTGAGCATGGCGATCACCCTGGCCACCGGCCCCTACGATATGCGCTTTAGCGAGAAAGCGGGCAGTGAGTTTACCTTCAGCCAGCAATCGGGCCTGCTCATGCTTGGCATGGATGCGCGCCAGCTCAGCTATGCGGCCAGCACCGAGATCGCCAATATCGCCCTGCAAAGCAGCGATTCCAGTATCCCCGGTTTTGGCCTCGGCATTGAGGCCGGGGCGTTTGAGATCAAAATACCGCTGAAAAAATCGGATGAAGCGCAGGATTTCTCTCTTGCCTCCCGCTTCACCGGCCTGTTGCTTGATGAGCGGACATGGCAAGGGCTGGACCCGGTGCCGGAGCTTTCGCTGGCACCGCTCAATTTTGGCTTTGCCCTTAATGGCACGGCACTGATCAACGAAGACCTGTTTGACGATGGTGCCATGCAGGCGCTGGTCGGGCCTGCCGCCGAGCTGCGCTCACTCAAGCTCAGCGGGTTGAGCCTGGATTTTGACGGGCTTGGCCTGAATGGCAATGGCGCGCTCACCTTCAACCCCGACAGGATCGATCCGGCCACGGGCCAGCCAGTGCCAACCGGCAGGTTTGAATTCTCCCTCACCGGCGCGCTGGGCCTGCTAGACAAAATCGGCCGTATGGGGGTGGTTGACCCGCTGGTCATCCTCGGCGCGAAAGGCGCGCTGGGCATGTTTGCCCGCCCCGGCAATATGCCGGACAGCTTTTCTACCGTGATAGAATTTCAGGAAGATGGCAGCATCACCGCCAACGGGGTCGCGCTGGAATAACCCGCAGCGCCGCACCCCGGTTTGAGCGTGGTGCATTTTTGCCAAAGGCAAAAATGCGCAGCGGCGCCGTGGCCTCGCTGCGCTCGGCGGGTGGCGTTTGCCGATAGGCTGCGCGGGCCTTATTCTCAGCTTTCGGGGTAATATACCTCGTAAAGCGGGCCAAGGGTTTCATCCCTGAACAGCGAGGAAACCGATGAGCCGCTGGCGATATTCTGGATCGCCTGCGCATAGACCGGTGCTGTGGGCACCATACGGATTTTCTTGGCCTTTTTTACTTCGTCAGTGGCTTCGATCGAATCGGTGATCACCAGGGATTTCATCGTCGAGGCCTGAATACGCCCCACCGCCGGGCCGGAAAGCACGCCGTGGGTGATATAGGAATGCACCTCTTTGGCGCCTTTTTCGGTCAGCAGATCTGCGGCCTTGCACAGGGTGCCGGCGGTGTCGCAAATATCATCCACAATAATACAGACCTTGCCCTTGACCTCACCGATCACCGTCATCCCCTCGATCTCGCCCGGGGCGTTGCGGCGCTTGTCCACGATCGCCAGATCGGCGCCGATGCGCTGGGCCAATTGCCGGGCACGGGCCACGCCCCCCACATCGGGGGAAACCACGGTCACGTCTTTCAGATTTTTGAAATGGTGCTTTACATCCAGCGCAAAGATCGGCGAGGCATGCAGGTTATCCACCGGGATATCGAAAAAACCCTGAATTTGCGCGGCGTGCAGATCCATGGTCAGCACCCGGTCAATGCCGGATTTGGTCAGCAGGTTGGCCACCAGTTTGGCGCTGATCGGGGTGCGGGCCTTGGTGCGCCTATCTTGCCGGGCGTAGCCGAAATAGGGGATGACGGCGGTGATGCGCTTGGCCGAGGAGCGCTTGAGCGCATCGGCAATGATCATCAGTTCCATCAGGTTGGTATTGGCCGGTTTGGCGGTGGGCTGCAGGATAAACATATCCTCGTCGCGCACATTCTCGAAAACCTCGACGAATATCTCGCCATCATTGAACTGCTCGACCCGCGCTTCCACCAATGAGACCGGCGCGCCCCGGTGCATGCCCATTCGCTTGACGATATTTGTTGCAAGGGTTCGGTTGGCATTGCCTGAAATCAGCTTGGGGGCTTCGGTGCGGCGCATATCGTGAGACCTTTGCTGGGAAGAATCGATGATGACTTGCGCGCGGTGTAACAAACCCGTTGCCGCTTGCATAGGGGCTTGTTAAGCCAGAACTGAAATGGAGGCAGAATGACGATTGAAACCATCAACGGGCGTAAAGTGGGGGTGAGCCGCGCGGGCACCGGCCCACCGATGCTGCTGCTGCATTGCGCGCTGGCCCATCGCGGGGTATTAGCGCCGCTGATCACAAAGCTTGGCGAGATGGCGTTTACCAGCTTTGACCTGCCCGGTCATGGGCAATCGGAATTTGACCAAAGCACGGATATTCAGCGCCAGGCCTGTGAAACCGCCATCACATTGCTGGAGCAGGCCGATGGCCCGAGCCATATATTTGGCCATAGTTTTGGCGGCACCGTGGCGCTGAAAGTGGCGCTGATGCGGCCTGACCTAGTGCGCACGCTCAGCCTTTACGAGCCGGTTTATTTTTCACTGCTGGCCAAGGCCAACCCGACCGCTTATGCCGCCGAAGCCAAGGCGGCTGAGGGTTTTACCACCGCGGCGCAGGCTGGCAACTGGCCCGAGGCCGCCCGCGCCTTTCTGGCGCGTTGGAGCATGGAGGGGTTTGACACCCTTCCCTCTGCCCAGCGTGCCTATGTTTTGCAAACCATTCCGTTAATTATGGCCAGCGCCCCGTCGATCGTTGAACCGGAGAGCGGGGCTGATACGCTGGCCGGACTTGCTGAACTGCGTTGCCCGGTTTTGCTGATGCAGGGGGGGTGCTCACCGGCAGTGATCGGGGCGATAAACCAGGCAATTGCAAGCCGCGCGCCAGATGCGCAGTTGCATAAATTGAACGCGGCGGGGCATATGGGGCCGATCACCCATGCGGGCGCGGTGGCGGCGCTGATGGTTGGGCATATGCTCTGACCACGCGCCCTGCGGGCGGCATGGCCTCGCTACGCTCGGCAAGGGGGCCCTGCCCCCAAACCCCCGGCGAATTTTGCAAAGAGTGAAATCAGGCGATCAGGGTGAGGAATTGGTCTATCTCGGCATCGGTGGTGGACCAGTTGCAAACCAGACGCGCTGAGATCGGGGCTTCGTCCGGGCCTTCCAGCGGCTGGTCAAACGGCCAGTGGTAATATTTGGCCCCGGATTGTTGCGCAATGCGGTGACCCTTGCGTGGCCAAGCGGCAAAAACCGCATTGGCCTCAACCGGATGCAAAAGCGCGGCACCGGGGATTTGCAGAATGCCCTTGGCCAGCCTGTCTGCCGCGCGGTTGGCCTGTGCGGCCAGCCGGTGCCACAGGTCATCAGCCAGATAGGCCTGCATCTGCGCCGATAAAAACCGGTGCTTGGAAAACAAATGCCCGCCGCGCTTGCGGCGCAGCTCGAACTCCCATGCCAGATCGGGGTTGAAGAGGATAACCGCCTCCACCCCGAGCAGACCGTTTTTGGTGCCGCCAAAGCTGAGCACATCAATGCCGGCTTTCCATGTCAGCTCGGCCGGGGTGCAGCCGAGCCGCACCAGCGCGTTGCTGAAGCGCGCCCCGTCCATATGGCAGGGGATATCGGCTTTTTTGGCGATATCACAAAGTGCGGCCACCTCTTGCGGGGTGTAAACCGCCCCGGCCTCGGTGGCATTGGTGAGGCTCAGCGCGCCTTTTTGTACATTGTGCACACCTGCCCGCGCCGTGTGGCTTATGGCGTGGCTGAGGCTTTCGGGGGCTATCTTGGCATCGGCACCATCGAGCAGGGTCAGCTTGCTGCCGCCGGTATAAAACTCAGGCGCGCCGCACTCGTCTTCCTCGATATGGGCGTTGCGGTGGCAATATACCGTTTGCCAGGGCTGCACCAGGCAAGCCAGCCCCAGCGCATTGGCCGCGGTGCCGGTGGCCACCAGATAGACCTCCGCCCCGGGGGCCTCAAACAGCTCGCGGATCTGGCTGCGCACCTCGTCCATGATCGGGTCAGCCCCGTAGGGCATGGCGATGCCGCTATTGGCCTTGGCGATCGCCTCGATTACTTCGGGCGCGGCAGGCCCGCCATTATCCGATGCAAAAAACATATCTCACTCCCCGATGATGTAATCTTCGATAGCGTCCATATCGACCTCGTATTCCGGTATTGCCCAATCTTTCACCGAAGCCCCCGCCTCTACAACCGATTCGCTGTTACCGGTGAGCAACGGGTGCCAGTCGGGCAGGTTTTCACCCTCGTGCAGCAGCCGGTAGGCGCAGGTTGCGGGCATCCACCCGGCGATTTCATGGATGTTATCCGGGGTCAGAATAACACAATCCTTTACGATCTGTTTGCGCAGGGCATAGTTGCCACAGCGGCAGGTTTTGGTATCGAGCAGGCGGCAAGACACGTTGGTGAACAGGAAATTGCCGCTCTCCTCATCCTCAAGCTTGATCAGGCAGCAATTGCCGCAACCGTCGCAAAGCGCCTCCCATTCCTCGCCGGTCATTTCAGCTAGCGGCACCCGCTGCCAAAACGCCTTACGCATTTTCGAGGATCGCACGGCTTTGGCTGCAATCTTTTTCAATTTGTTCGATTAGTGCAGGCAGATCGTCGAATTTCAACTCCGGGCGTTGAAATTCTACAAGAGCTACCGAAACCTCGGCCCCATACAGATCACCGTCAAAATCAAAAACATAGACTTCGAGGTTGGGAATATTACGGCCAAAGGTTGGCCGCTCGCCAAGGCTCGCCGCGCCTTTATAGCTGCCCTTAGATGGCCCGGTCAGCACATCAAACAGCACCGCATAAACCCCGAATCGCGGCAGGTGCAGCTCTTGGACCGAAATATTAGCGGTCGGAAAACCAAGCTCTCGCCCACGCTGGTCACCCTGCTCCACCATACCGTCTATGCGGTGCCAATGGCCAAGCATGCGCGCCGCATCCCGCGGCTGCCCGGCGGCCAGAGCACTGCGAATCGCCGAGGAGGAATAAGGGCCGTATTCGTCAGAGATCAGCGGGGCGACCACCAGTTCAATACCGTAATCAGGGCAATGGCGGCGCAGAAACGCCACATCGCCCTGCCGCCCCTTGCCAAAACGGAAATCCTCGCCGACAACCAGCCGCAAAATGCCTAAGCCCCCGGCCAGCACATCGCGCAGAAACTCCAGCGCTGTCAGGCTGGAAAGCGCTTTGTCAAAAGGCAGGTCATAAAGCACATCCACCCCGATTTTCGCCAGCCGGTGCCGTTTGGCGGCGGCGTTCATCAACCGGAATGGCGGCGCATCGGGGGCAAAAAAACTGCGCGGGTGCGGCTCGAAGCTGACCACCCCCAGCGGCATACCCTTTATCCGCGCCAGATCGATCACCGAGCGGTGGCCCAGATGCACCCCGTCAAAATTGCCCATCGCCACTGAAGCGCCGCGCAGGGTGATATCACTATACCGCTCGAAAATCTGCATATTGCGCCCTTATTCCCGGCGCGGTGCCAGCACCAGCGCCTTGCCTTTGATCACAACTGTATCGCCCACGGTGCAAATGCAATCAAGCCCCACGCGGCGGGTGCGGATATCAATATCATGGATAACCACCTCGGCGCGCACCCTGTCTCCGGGGCGCACCGGGGCGGTGAAGGTCAGTTCCTGCTTGAGGTAAATGGTGCCATGGCCGGGCAGTTGCTCGCCAATCACAGCCGAAATCAGCCCCGCGCCCAGCATGCCGTGGGCAATGCGGCCCTGAAACGGGGTGCCGTTGGCATATTCCTCATCCATGTGAATCGGGTTGTGGTCAGAACTGAGCACCGCAAAGGCATGGATGGCCTCATCATCGATCAGCCTTTCCAGAAAGCGGCTCATGCCCACTTCCAATTCGTCGATATAAAGCGTGCCGACCGGCAGGTCATGTCCGCGCATGGCTTACACTTTCAGGCTGGGGATAATCTGCTTCTTGCGCGAAACCACACCGGGCAGAAGCAGCACATCATCGGATGTTTTAGCATTAAACGACTTTTCAGCCAAGGCCTTCACCTGCGCGTTTGGCAGCAGCAGGGTCGAGGCCTCGTTCAGGATATCAACCACAAAAAGCAACACCTGATCCACCCCGTCTTCCGCGGCCACGGATTGCATTGCCTGCATCAGGCTTTCCTTGCGGTCCAGCACCACTTGCGGCGCGGTGGTTTCCAGCACCGAGACCCGCAGCTTCATCCCCCCGACCTCGAACATCTTTGAATCAAGCCGCAAAAGCTCGGCATCGGAAAAATGCGAAATATCGGATTTGGCGGCGAACATCTCGGCGGCGTAAGCCGGGATATCCAGCCCCAGATACTTGGCCAGCCGGTGCGCGATGGAGACATCGCGCGGCGTGGTGGTGGGGGAGCGAAACGCCAGCGTGTCAGAAAGAATGCAGCTCAGCATCAGCCCCTTGATCGGGGGGGGCATTTTCTCCATCGCTTCTGAAGGCATGATCGCGGACATCACCGTGGCGGTGCTCGCCACCGGGCGGATGGTGATATTGATCGGCCCTTTTGTGCTCAGCCCGCCGGCCAGCGCGTGGTGGTCGATCACTTGGCGGATATCGGCGTCAGAAATATTGGCAAACAGCTCGGCGGGGTTATTCGTATCAACGATCACCACCTTTTCACCGGCTTCTATGCCGGTGAGAACCTCGGGGGTCTCAAACCCCCAGCGCTCAAGCACAAAGGCGGCTTCGGTGTTGGGCGCGCCCAGCACATAGGCAGTGGCGGGCTTGTTTTTCACATCATTCAGATACCACGCCCAGATCAGGGCGGAGCCGGTTGCATCGGTATCGGGGGCCAGATGGCCAAAGATTTTAATCATGGGGCTGCCTTTTGCTGCACTGCAATATTTCGCCGCTCTTATAGAGCGACGAAACGGTTTTGTCACCCTATTCTATAGTGCTGGTAAACAACACCGTTTTCATAAGGCTCGACGCTCAGCAGGCTGGCCTTAGCTTCAGCCCGCCCAGCAAAAAGCGGGGTGCCCTGCCCCAGCACAATCGGCACGCGCTTGAGGCGCAGCTCGGTGATGCGGCCATTGGCGAGCAGAAAGCCCGCCAGCATGCCACCGCCGCACAGGTAAACCGACACGTGCCGCGCCATCAGAGCATCGAGCGCCTTGAGCCAGCCGTTACGGGCAACGGTGACCTCGCTGTTTTCAGGCAGGTCTACGCTGCCGGAGCAGATCAGGTGTTCCATATGCGGATAGGGGCGCGCCCCCGCTGGCAACCCGTAGGCATAGCCAAACTCATAGGTGTTTTTGCCCATGATCACGGCGGTGTAACTGGCCAGCCGCGCGGCATAGGCCTCGGCATGGGGGCCTTCCATTGGAAAGCGGGAGATGTCCCCTTTGGGGCCAGCAATATAGCCGTCAATCGAGACGGCAACGTCATAAATAAGGGAGGGCATGGGTGCCTCCTTTCAGTGTTCAAGTGTCCTGATCCCGCGCTTAAGGCGCGGGGCTATCGGGGGTGTGCGGCGGGGCCGTGTCACTTGGTCACTGTCGGGGCGCTCCTTTGGTTGCGTGTGCAGGCTAGCATATTTTTTGCGCTTTGCAAGGGGGCGGGGTGGGGGTAGGCTGGCGGGATGAAACCGCGTGAGACAGACCTATATGCGCCCGTGAAATCCTTCTTGGAGGGGCAGGGTTATGCCGTGAAGGGCGAAATTGGCGCGGTGGATGTGGTGGCGATGCGCGGGGATGAGCCGCCGGTGCTGGTGGAGCTGAAGCTCGGGTTTTCGCTGGCGCTGGTGCATCAGGGGCTGGCGCGGCAAAAGGTTTCGGACCTTGTTTACCTGGCAATTCCCAAGCCCCCCAAGGCCAAGGCGCTGAAGGATAACACGCGGCTGTGCCGGCAGCTGGGCCTCGGCCTGCTGACGGTGCGCCTGCGCGATGGCTTTGTGGAGCCACTGGCCGACCCTGCGCCGTTTACCCCGCGCAAATCGCCCAAACGCAAGGCGCGGCTGCTGCGGGAATTTGCCCGCCGCGTGGGGGACCCGAACAAGGGCGGGGCTTCACGGGTGGGGCTTATCACCTCTTACCGCCAAGACGCGCTGAAATGCGCGGGGTTCTTAAAGGCGCATGGGCCGAGCAAGGGGGTGGTTGTGGCCAAAGGGGCCGAGGTGCCCACCGCCACACGGATTATGGCAGATGACCATTACGGCTGGTTTGAGCGGGTGGAGCGTGGGGTGTATGAGCTTACTTTGCGCGGGGCTGAGGGATTAAATGAATTTGGGCGCCAACAATCTCAAAAGCTGCTTCCGTGAACTTATAAGTTTGACTTTTTTGCATTGAGTCTGGCATCATATCACGCATGTATAGATTGTATATTGATGAGCACGGTGTCGATCGAATGACCCGCGTCGACGAACAAAAATTCCGTTTTCTCAGTTTAACTGGTGTGGCAATGAAAATCGACCATGCTAGAGATTATCTTGTGCCCGCGTTCAACCTTATAAAATCAGAAGTCTTGGACGAGGACCCCGACAGCCCAATTAGCCTCCACAGATCAGACATCAGGAACTCAAGAGGCCCGTTTGAGTGCCTGAAAGATC
>WFQA01000034.1 GCA_015487255.1 Paracoccaceae bacterium
AATCACGGCCTTGTTCAGAGATTCCTTAGCTTCCAATTTTGCAAAATACTCCGGGGGTGAGCGCAGCGAGGGGGCAGCGCCCCCTTGCCGAGCGAAGCGAGGCCACCGCCGCCGGCCAGCCATTTTTGCGGTTTACCGGAAAAATGCCGCCAAAGGCGGAAAGCAGTGCCTGCCACAAACACCACGCTTAAAATGAAAGCAGGCTCTCCCGCCCGTCGGACGCCGTGTTGCTGCGCAACAAGTCGCCTCCCGTTGGGCTTGGCCTCGCTTCGCTCGGCGGCTCTTCTGGCTGGCCTTGTATATATCAATGCGGGTTTTTTATTGGCAGCAGGTCAATCCATGCTAAGGCTTGAAGCCAACCACAGGAGCGCCCATGACCATTTTGCAAATAGCCTCACTGATGATTGTGCTCGCCGGGCTTTTTGGCGCAATCAACTATTTTTTTCTCAAGCTGCCCTCCTCGATCGGCATACTGGTGATAGCATTGGTCGCCTCGCTCATACTAATGGGGCTTGACTTGGCCCTGCCGGGGCTAGACCTGGCATCAACCATCAAGGGTGAGGTCGAGGGGATCGGGTTTTCCAAAACCCTGCTCGAGGGCATGCTCGGGCTGCTGCTTTTTGCCGGGGCGCTGCATGTAAACCTAGCTGATCTGCGCGAGCGGGCCTGGACAGTCGCGTTGATGGCCACCATCGGAGTGCTGCTTTCCACCGCTATTGCCGGGCTTGGCCTTTATTTTGTGCTGGGGGTGCCGCTGTTGATCGCGCTGGTATTTGGCGCGCTGATCACCCCAACCGACCCGGTGGCGGTGCTGGGCGTATTGCGCGAGGCCAAGCTGCGCAAAAGCTTAGAGACCAAGATCGCCGGTGAAAGCCTGTTTAATGACGGGGTTGGCTATGTGGTGTTTTTGTTTATGGTCGGCTTGGCCTTTCCGGCGGTGGCTTATGCCGAGGCCAGCATTGGCGGCGCGCTGATCCTGTTTGTGCAGGAGGCCTTTGGCGGGGCGATATTGGGTGGAGTGCTCGGCTGGCTGGTTTTCCAGATGATGAAGCGGATCGATGATTATCCGCTGGAAGTGCTGCTTTCGCTCGGCCTGGCTTTTGGCGGCTATCAACTGGCGGTCATGCTTGGTTTTTCCGGCCCGATCATGGCGGTGGTGGCCGGGCTGCTTATTGGGGATGTCGGGGTTAAACGCGGCATGAGCCAGAAAACCCGCGAGCAGCTCAACGCCTTTTGGAAACTGATTGACGAGATCCTCAACGCGGTGCTGTTTTTGCTGATCGGGGTGGAGGTGTTTGCCATCGCCTTTAACATGGAGATGCTCTATGCGGGGGCGCTGGGGATATTCCTTTCGCTCGTCGCGCGGCTGGCGGCGGTATCGGTGCCGATATTCATGCTCTCACACTGGCGCACCTATCCGCGCGATGTAATTCCGGTGATGACATGGGGCGGAATCAAAGGCGGCATCTCGGTGGCGCTGGCGCTTTCCATCCCGGAAAACGAGTATAAACCGCTGATCCTGAGCATTACCTATATCGTGGTGCTGTTCAGCATTATCGTGCAGGGGCTGAGCATTGCACCACTGGCCAAACGGCTGAACCGGGCGCAGGAAACACTTTAGCATTCTTTCATAATTGACTAAGAAGAGCCTATGACAAATGACTCGATCATAAAGCGCTGCGAGGCGCACGGCCTGCGCATGACCGGCCAGCGCCGCGTCATAGCGCAGGTGCTGGAGGGCTGGTATGACCACCCCCATGTGGAAGAAATTTACAAACGCGCCAGCAAGGTGGACCCTAAAATCTCCCTCGCCACGGTTTACCGCACCGTTAAGCTGTTTGAGGAAACCAGCATTCTGGAGCGCCACGAATTTGGCGATGGCCGCGCGCGCTACGAGGATGCTGATCGCGAGCATCACGATCATTTATTTGACATCCAGACCGGGGAGGTTATTGAATTTGTCGACCCCGAGATCGAGGCCCTGCAAGAAAAGATCGCCGCCAAGCTGGGCTATGAGCTGCGCGGCCACAAGCTGGAGCTTTACGGGGTTCCGATTAAAAAACAAGACTGAGCCACCCCGCTCAGGCGGGGGCATATGCGGCAAAAATCCGACAATCTGATCGGCATCATGTTGATGCTTGGTGCCATGGCGGCCTTTGCCGTGGAAGATACGCTTATCAAAAAGCTGGCTTTGGGCATGGGCAGCGGGCAGATATTGCTGAGCATCGGCATTGGCGGCTTTGCGATATTTGCCCTTGTCGCCAGGCACAAGGGCGAAGTGGTTTTCAGCCGTGATTTGCTGCTTGGCCCGGTCATGCTGCGCAATCTGGGTGAGATCATCGGCACCTCGGGCTATGTGCTGGCGGTGGTGCTGACCCCGCTTTCCAGCGCCTCGGCGATATTGCAGGCCACTCCGCTGATGGTGGCGTTGGGGGCGGCGCTGTTTTTGCGCCATGCCGTGGGCTGGCGGCGCTGGGGAGCCATTGTGGCCGGGTTTATCGGGGTGCTGATCGTGATCAGGCCGGGGCTGGAGGGGTTTCAGCCGGCTTCCCTGCTGGCGGTGGTCGGGGTTATCGGGCTTTCGATGCGCGATCTGGCAACAAGGGTGGTGCCGGTGCGCATCTCCTCCAGCGTGTTGTCGGCTTATGGTTTTGGCGCGGTGATCCCGGCGGGGCTGGGGATGATGCTGTTTCAGGGCGCGCCGGTGCTGCCGGACATGCTGCAATCGACCTATCTTTTGGCGGCGCTGGTCGTCGGGCCGGTGGGCTATTATATGATCGTCGCCGCGATGCGCATTGGCGAGGTGGCGGTGGTGACCCCGTTTCGCTATGTGCGGCTGGTTTTTGCCATGGCGCTGGGGGTGCTGGTCTTTGACGAGGTGCTGGATTTTTACACCCTGCTTGGGGCCGGCATCATCATCACCTCGGGGCTGTATACGATTTACCGCGAGCGCAAAGTGGCAAAAATGCTTTAATCCTTGCTGGCAAGGGTATAGACAGCCCTTAGCAACCAACCAGCCTGAGGATAGCCCCATGAGCGCCATTGTTGATATCATCGCCCGCGAGATTCTGGATAGCCGGGGCAACCCGACCATCGAGGTGGATGTTTACCTCGAAGATGGCGCCAGGGGGCGGGCGATGGTGCCCTCGGGGGCCTCGACCGGCGCCCATGAAGCGGTGGAGCTGCGTGATGGTGATATGGCGCGCTATGCCGGCAAAGGCGTGCTGAAAGCGGTGGAAATGGTCAATGGCGAGATCGCCGAAGAGCTGATCGGGGTGGATGCGGTTGATCAGGTCGGCATTGACCAGCTTTTGTGCGATCTCGACGGCACGCCGAATAAGGCGCGGCTCGGGGCGAATGCTATTCTCGGGGTCTCCCTGGCGGTGGCCAAGGCGGCGGCCGGGCATCTGGGCATGCCGCTTTACCGCTATATCGGCGGCACTTCGGCGCGCACCCTGCCGGTGCCGATGATGAATATCATCAATGGCGGCGAGCATGCCGACAACCCGATCGATATTCAGGAATTCATGATCATGCCGGTGGGGGCCAAAAGCATTGCCGAGGCGGTGCGCATCGGGGCGGAGATTTTCCACACTCTGAAAAAGGAGCTTGCCGCCGCCGGATACAATACCGGCATTGGTGACGAGGGCGGCTTTGCTCCCAACCTTTCCAGCAGCCGCGATGCGCTGGATTTCATCATGGCGTCGATTGAAAAGGCAGGCTACCGGCCCGGCGAGGATGTCTATCTGGCGCTGGATTGCGCCGCCTCGGAATATTATAAAGACGGGGTCTATGATATGCAGGGCGAGGGCAAAAAGCTAAGTTCGGCAGAAAATGTCGATTATCTGGCGGCGCTGGTTGATGATTACCCGATTATTTCGGTTGAGGACGGGATGCACGAGGATGACTGGGCCGGCTGGCAATTGCTGACCGAGCGGCTGGGCGGGCGCTGCCAACTGGTTGGCGATGATCTTTTTGTCACCAATACCGAGCGGCTGGCGCGCGGCATTGCGGATGGTGCGGGCAATTCGATTCTGATCAAGGTCAACCAGATCGGCACATTGACCGAAACCCTGAGCGCGGTCGATATGGCGCACCGGGCGAAGATGACTTCGGTGATGTCCCACCGCTCGGGCGAGACCGAGGATGCCACCATTGCCGACCTTGCCGTGGCAACAAATTGCGGGCAGATCAAAACCGGCTCGCTGAGCCGCTCTGACCGGCTAGCGAAATATAACCAGCTTATCCGCATTGAAGAAGAGCTGGGCGAAACCGGCATATTTTCCGGGCGGGCAGTGCTGCCGAAATAGGCCATGATCCGGGTGGTCATGCCCGAACTGAATGCCGGTATTAGCGCTGCCCCCCAGCAAAACGGGGGCCAGTCATTGCTTTGCATTCAAAAGCACTAATGGGCGACCTGCGCCTCGACCGGTTTGTTCTCCAGCGCGGCGGCAGCGGCCATTTCGTCCCATTCCACCGGCTCGGGCATATGCTCCAGCGCGATTTCCAGCACATCCATCACGTTGGAAACCGCAATAAGCTCCAGCCCTTCCTTCACATTGTCCGGGATCTCGGCGAGGTCCTTTTCATTGTCTTTCGGGATCAGCACGGTTTTTATGCCGCCACGCAGGGCCGCCAGAAGCTTCTCTTTCAAGCCGCCAATCGGCAGCACATTGCCGCGCAGCGTCACCTCGCCGGTCATCGCCACCTCGCGCTTGACCGGAATCCGGGTCAGCACCGAAACGATCGACGTGACCATGGCGATGCCCGCGCTCGGGCCATCCTTGGGGGTGCCGCCTTCGGGCACATGCACATGGATATCCAGCTTTTCGAACTCCGGCGGCGTAATGCCAAGGCGCAGCGCCTTTGAGCGCACAAAGCTCGATGCGGCGTCAATGCTTTCCTTCATCACATCGCCAAGCTTGCCGGTGGTTTTCATCCGCCCCTTGCCGGGCAGGCGCAAAGCCTCGATATGCAGCAGGTCGCCGCCCACGCTGGTCCAGGCCAGCCCGGTGACCACACCGACCTGGTTTTCCTCCTCCGCCAGCCCGTATTTGAAGCGCCTGACCCCAAGGAAATCCTCGATGTTTTCCGAGGTGATGGTCACGGTTTCAGCCTCGCCCTTGACGATATTCGTCACCGCCTTGCGGCACAGTTTGGCAATCTCGCGCTCAAGGTTGCGCACCCCGGCCTCGCGGGTGTAATAGCGGATGATGTCGCGCAGGGCGTCATCTTGCAGGATGAATTCGTCCGCTTTCAGCCCATGGCCTTTTTTCTGCTTTTCGATCAGATGCTGCCTGGCGATCTCGGATTTTTCATCCTCGGTATAGCCGGCAAGGGTAATGATCTCCATCCGGTCCAAGAGCGGCCCGGCCATGTTATAGGAGTTGGCCGTGGTCAGGAACATCACATTGGAAAGATCGTATTCGACCTCCAGATAATGGTCGGTAAAAGTCGAATTCTGCTCCGGGTCCAGCACCTCCAACAGCGCGCTTGACGGGTCTCCGCGATGGTCGCGGCCCATTTTGTCAATCTCGTCCAGCAGGATCAGCGGGTTGATGCTCTTGGCCTTTTTCATCGACTGGATGATTTTGCCGGGCATCGAGCCAATATAGGTGCGCCGATGGCCGCGAATTTCGCTCTCGTCGGAAACCCCGCCAAGGGATATGCGGATAAACTCGCGCCCCGTGGCCCGCGCCACCGATTTGCCAAGGCTGGTTTTACCCACGCCAGGCGGGCCAACAAGGCACAATATCGGCCCCTTGAGCTTGCGCGAACGCTGTTGCACCGCGAGGTATTCAACAATGCGTTCCTTAACCTTTTCAAGGCCGTAATGGTCCTCATCCAGCACTTTTTGCGCCGCGCTCAGGTCTTTTTTCACCCTTGTGCGCTTGTTCCACGGGATGCTCAATATCCAGTCGAGGTAATTGCGCACCACAGTGGCCTCGGCCGACATCGGCGACATGGATTTCAGCTTTTTCAGCTCTGCTGCCGCCTTTTCAGCCGCTTCCCTGGAAAGCCTGGTCTCTGCAATGCGGGCCTCCAGCTCGGCAATTTCGCCGCCGCCTTCCTCACCGTCGCCCAGCTCTTTCTGGATCGCCTTCATCTGCTCGTTGAGGTAATATTCGCGCTGGGTGCGCTCCATCTGCGACTTAACCCGGCTTTTGATCTTGCGCTCAACCTTGAGCACCGACATTTCGCCATGCATAAACTCAAAGGTTTTTTCCAGCCGGGCGGCCAGGCCTTCAATCTCCAGCAGAGCCTGCTTGTCTTCCTGCTCGATGCTCAAATGCCCGGCCACAGTATCGGCAAGCTGCGCCGGATCACCGGCCTCTTTCACCGCTTCGATCGCCTCATCGGGCACGTTGTTGTTGAGCTTGGCATAACGGGCAAACTCGGCCGAAACCGAGCGCGCCAGCGCTTCGATCTCGTCGGAGCGCTCGGTGCTTTCTTCCAGCAAACTGGCTTCAGCCTCAAAGAAATCCTCATTGTCGACAAAATGGTTGATCCGGGCGCGCTGCTTACCCTCGACCAGCACTTTCACCGTGCCGTCAGGGAGTTTCAGCAGTTGCAGCACATTGGCCAGCACCCCCATATGGTGGATACTGTCAACGGTTGGCTCGTCCTCTGAAGGGATTTTCTGGCTGGAAAGCAGGATTTCCTTGTTTTCCTCCATCACCTCCTCCAGCGCGCGCACCGATTTTTCGCGGCCAACAAACAGCGGCACGATCATATGCGGAAACACCACGATATCGCGCAGCGGCAATACGGGCAGGGTTACGGTATTTGATTCAGACATGAATAATCCTCAGCTTGGCAAAGCGCCCTGCCCCGGTTTTGGCAGCCCGGGCACCTTCCGTTTCTTTTAGCCAAAAATGGCGATGAAGCACAGGGATTACAAGCCTTGTTTGGCTATTCTTGACAATTTCGCTTCTGCAGCCGCCCCCGGCAGCTGCTTTAGAGCTGGCCAAGTGCGAATATTATCAGGCCAACCCCGCCAGCAAAGCCCAGAAACATGGTGGTTGTCGCCCCCAAAAAACGAAAAACCGATGTGCCCTGCGAGCGCAGCAACCCAAGCGGGTGCAAAATGCGCACGATCACAAAAACCACACCCGCCACGGCAAGAATGGTTTGGCTGAATCCTCCCATTTCCAGCAATGCCATCACAATCAGGATGATCGGGGCGTTTTCGGTCAGGTTGCCATGCATGCGGATGCGTTTGAGCATTTGCGGCTCGCCGCCATCGCCCAGGCCTTTTTTGAACTTGATCCGCCCGGATGCGGCATAAAACATCAGCCCCATCTGGATGATGATGATCGCCCCGGCTGTGAGCGCGGTAATGGCTGGATATATCAGCATTTTCCTTCCCCTTTTTTGTTATGGGCTTTTTGTAACACAGTGCGGGGGTGATGTCATTTACCCAGTGCCAAAACCCAATCGCTCACGGTTTTGGCCACCACAGGCTCCATGGGGCGCTTCATCTGCTCGGCATAACCGGCAAAACCGTGTTTATCCCCCTCGATACGCAACATATGTGAAAGATCGGGGATCAGAACATGGGTGGCCTTCTCGCCGATAAGCGCAGCAATTTTTGCCCCATCGGCGGGCGGGCATTGCACATCTGCGCCCGCAACCAGAATAAGGGTCGGGCATTGAACCTTTGAAAAGATCGCTGGTGGGTTGATCTCCAGCAATTCCCTGATCCAGCGCGCCGTCACCCGTTTCAGCCCCCGCCTTATGACCGGCTTGGTGGTCCGGCGCACATGGGCGATCAGCCGGTTATTGATCGCCACCACCCCGCCCGCCAAACGCGTATATTGCCGAACGAACCATGCGGCCAGCCCCTTGTTGCTATCAATATGCCGCTGCATCTCGGCCCCTTGCAGCGCCAGCAACGCCTCCAGCGGAGTCACAAAAGGGGCAAGCATGACCAGCCCGTCGATCTTGCAGGATTGCGCCACCTGCGGGGCGATGATCGTGCCTTCGGAATGGCCCAGCAAAATCAGCTTTTCCACCTGCGGGTCACCCTCGAAATGCCGGGCGACCGCCAGCGCATCCGCCACCAGATCACTATGCCCGGCCGAATAATAATGCCCGCCGCTTTTGGCAATGCCGCGCTTGTCATAGCGAAAGCAAGCCACACCGATATCAGCCAGCGCCGCCGCCAGGGTATTGAATATATTCAACTTCATGAACGGTATGTTCTCATTCCGGTCCAGCGGGCCGCTGCCATGGATGCAGATCACCAATGGGTGCGGGCCGGGGGTATCCGGGATGGTCAGGCTGCCGTAAAGGAAAATCTCATCCGATTTGACCTTGATTTCCCGCTCCTGCATCACAACGCCTCCAAATCCCCTTTTTCGCGCCGGGCATGAAAGCTGGCAGCAAAGGCGCTCAGGCTACCACTTTCGATCGCCCCGCGCAAACCGGCCATCAACTCCTGATAATAATGCAGGTTGTGCCATGTCATCAACATCGAGGAAATAATCTCATTGGCCTTGAAAACATGGTGCAGATAGGCGCGGGAATAGCCGGTGCAGGCCGGGCAGGCGCATTCCGGGTCCAGCGGCCTCGGGTCATCGCGGTGCCGGGCGTTTTTGATATTGACCGCCCCCATGCGGGTCAGCGCCTGCCCGTTGCGCCCCGAGCGGCTGGGCAAAACGCAGTCAAACATATCCACCCCGCGCATCACCGCGCCGACAATATCGTCGGGCTTGCCCACCCCCATCAAGTAGCGCGGCTTATCCTCGGGCAGCATGCCGGGGGCGTAATCCAGCACGTCAAACATCATCTCCTGCCCCTCGCCCACGGCCAGCCCGCCAATGGCGTAGCCGTCAAAATCAATGCCCTTCAGCGCCGCGGCACTCTCCTCGCGCTGGTCAGCAAAGACCGACCCCTGCTGGATGCCAAACAGCGCATGGCCCGGGCGCTTGCCAAAGGCGTCTTTTGAGCGCTGCGCCCAGCGCATCGAGCGCTGCATCGATTCAAGCGACACCTCGCGGCTGGCCGGAAACGGGGTGCATTCATCAAACGCCATCACGATATCGCTGCCAAGCATCGCCTGAATTTCCATGCTGCTCTCGGGAGAGAGGAAATGCGCGGAGCCGTCAACATGGCTCTTGAAGGTCACACCCTTCTCGGTGAGCTTGCGCAGCCCCGTCAGGCTCATCACCTGAAACCCGCCGGAATCGGTCAATATAGGCCCGGCCCAGTTCATGAACCTGTGCAGGCCGCCAAGCCGCGCCATGCGCTCGGCCCCCGGGCGCAACATCAGGTGGTAGGTGTTGCCAAGCAATATATCCGCCCCGGTGGCAGCCACGTTTTCGGGCAGCATGCCTTTTACCGTGGCGGCGGTGCCCACCGGCATGAAAGCCGGGGTCTGGATATCCCCCCGCGCGGTGCGCACCACGCCGCGGCGTGCCTTGCCATCCGTGGCTGCGACCTTATACCCGAACAATTTTGTCATCTTTACCTCTAGACGTGGCTTTGCTTATTTCCTATATGTTTTGTCAGGAATTCCAAGAGGCATATCATGAACGCTCAACCAAATTCGAATACGGCAGAACCGCTGATGGAAGGCACACCCCTGATCAAGCCCTCCTCCACCGACCACCCGCTTTATGAAGCGCTGGTTGCCGTCTGCCGCTCGGTGCATGACCCGGAAATCCCGGTCAATATCTACGACCTCGGGCTGATTTATACAATCGAGATTTCCGATGAAAACGAGGTTGAGGTCGCGATGTCGCTCACCGCGCCGGGCTGTCCGGTGGCTGGCGAAATGCCCGGCTGGGTGGCGGATGCGATTGCGCCGGTACCGGGGGTGAAAAGCGTTAATGTAGAGCTGGTCTGGGAGCCGCAATGGGGCATGGATATGATGTCTGACGAAGCCCGGCTGGAGCTTGGCTTTATGTAAGATCCACAAACCGGGTGATTGTTTTTCAGGTGTAAATCCGGTTGCGGTTTGCACTTTTTTTGCACATAACATCAGCCTGTCAGGCAACCGGATATTCCTCAGGCCCAGTTTGGACCATATCTGAAGAAATGTGAGCAGTGTTTTAACAATAGCGACCCTTATACAGCCTCAACCTTCCCCGCCACCAGGCGCACCACCCGGTCCATCCGCGCCGCCAGCGCATGATTATGGGTGGCAATCAGCGCCGAAAGCCCGGTTTCGCGCACCAGCTCCATCAACACACCAAACACGGTTTCCGAGGTCTCGGGGTCGAGATTCCCGGTTGGCTCATCGGCCAGCAGCAGCTTTGGCCCATTGGCCATCGCCCGGCAAAACGCCACCCGCTGTTGCTCGCCCCCCGAAAGCGCCGCCGGGCGGTGGCTATAGCGCGCGGCCAGACCAACCCGATCAAGCAATGCCCTGGCGCGCTTATCCGCCTCGCCCCTGCCCACGCCGTTGGCCCGTTGCGGCAGAGTAATGTTCTCCACCGCGCTGAACTCGGGCAGCAGGTGGTGAAACTGGTAGATAAAACCGATATGCTCCCGGCGCAGCCTCGTGCGCTCACGGTCCCGGGCCTGCCCGGCCTGCTGCCCGTCAATCCAGACCCCGCCGGAGGTTGGGCTGTCCAGCAGGCCCGCAATCTGCAACAGGGTCGATTTGCCCGCCCCCGAAGGCGCGATCAACCCAACCACCTCTCCAGCCTGCAGCGCCAGATCAGCCCCGTCCAGCACCTTGATCTCGTTGGGTTTGCCTTCAAAATAGGTTTTTGACAGCCCGCGCAGCTCCAGCACCTTACTCATAACGCAGCGCCTCGACCGGGGAAAGCCTGGCGGCGTTGCGCGCCGGAATGATGGTGATGGTCAGGCTCAGCCCGAGCG
>WFQA01000035.1 GCA_015487255.1 Paracoccaceae bacterium
ATCTGGCCAGGCGCTGGGCAGAGCTTGGCACGCACCCGCTGGTGGGCGAGGCACGGATATCCGGCATGATGGCAGCAATAGAGCTGACCCCGGATGCCGCTGCCCGCGCGCCATTTGAGCAGGCTGGCGCGGTGGCGGCGATTTGCCGTGACCATTGTTTTGCCAATAATCTGGTAATGCGCCATGTGGGCGATAAAATGGTCATCTCGCCCCCTTTGGTGATTTCAAAACCGGAGATCGACCTGCTGGTCGAGCGCGCCCATAAAGCGCTGGACCTGACCCTGAAAGATGCCAATGCTCAAGGGCTGATGGTGGCAGGCGAAAGGTAACCACAATCGGTGTCTATGGGGCAGTTGCCACCAAAGTGCTTTGCCTTCCCCCGCAGCCTTCACATAAAAATAACGCTTGAGGCCTAAGTTCAACCCTGGTCGAGTTGGTCGCCGTGCAAGCTTCCTGCCCGACCGGGTATGGTAGCGAGTATTCCGGCAGGGAAGACCCTGCCGGAGGTTTGCGCTTGGCTTTGGTTGTGCCGCATGTATATGCTGGTGCCTCAACCCCTCCAGACAAAGGTGTACGATATGGCGGATACCGACGATTTTGACCGACATAACAAAAAGATGGCCAAGAAAAAGCTGGCGCGAGATAAGATCATGGCCTCCAAAACCGGGCAAAAAGGGCTGGTAATTGTGCATACCGGCAAGGGCAAGGGCAAAAGCTCTGCTGCTTTTGGCATGATCTTTCGCCATATCGCATGGGGGCAAGCTTGCGCGGTAGTGCAATTTATCAAAGGCGGGATGGAGAGCGGCGAGAAAAAGCTGATCACCGGGCAGTTTGGCGATATTTGCCAGTTTTATGCGATGGGCGAGGGGTTTACCTGGGAGACCCAGGACAGGTCCCGCGATATCGAGATGGCACAAGCGGCATGGGAAAAGGCCAAGGCCTTGATATTGGATAAAAACAACAAGATGGTGCTGCTCGATGAAATCAACATCGCATTGCGCTATGATTATTTGGATATTGGTGAGGTGGTACGGTTTTTGAGCGAGGAAAAGCCGGAGATGACCCATGTGGTGCTGACCGGGCGCAATGCCAAGCCAGAATTGCTGGAAATTGCTGATCTGGCCACCGAGATGGAGCTGGTGAAACATCCGTTTCGGGCGGGCATCAAGGCGCAGATCGGCGTGGAGTTTTAGGGGACCTAGCCCTACGTTTGCCGTTTTCCTTATTGCATAGGTAATAAGGGGCTGCAGCGCCGTGGCCTCGCTTCGCTCGGTGGCGGCGCATCAGATAATTCGCTTGTGGCCAGGCTGTGTTCGCGCCGCGCCGAAAGTTCAGCGTGTGATCAGAGTAAGGAGGGGTGCGGGTAAGAAAAGGCCATTTCCAAACAGTGCTGTCGTTGTGCCCTTAATTTGTAGTGGTTCAGACCTGATCTGACAGTTGCCGTTTTTGGCGGCATTTGTCAGGTCAAATTCAGTTCATTCCAGTCTTGCGTGCGAGGTGTGATGATGGAATCTGATGGTGCCACAAGATCGGAAGCTGTAGTTTTCTGTAACAAGATTAGACCACGATAAGCCGAGGGTTTGTCAAATATACAATCGCCTATTTTTAAGTACACTTATGTTCGTATTGCTTCCATGGCCGCTCACCACTTCTGAAATCGCGCAAGAATAAAACCGGGGCTTTCGCAATTTTGCCAAATTGCCTTATTTTCGCTTGGTTTTGCTCCTTTTTTTGCCTTTATTGCGGCCTATGCTGAGGTTGCATACAGGGTATAGTCGCCAGTGCCGCCGTGTAAATGTTTTGCTCTGTATCGCAATTTTTGCAGTGAATAGTTCAGCCATTCTTGACGGAGGATGGCTTTTTTCTTGCCATACAGCACTTCGCAGATGAAAACGGTTGAGCCATGCCCCCGGCTCGCCTACAAAGCCCCGGCACCCATTACAGTTTGAAAGCCCAGCCATGGCCCCGCGCAAGCATAAAAAACCCGAATGGATCGTTGAAAAAGAGCGCGCCAAGCGTGGCGATGCCGCCGCATCCATCTGGCTGTTTGGCCTGCATGCGGTGCGTGATGCCCTGCAAAACCCCAAGCGGGAAAAGCTGCGCCTTATGGTGACCAAAAATGCGGCCGATCGGCTGGACGAGGCAATCACGGCCTCGGGCATGGAGCCGGAAGTCGTTGACCCCCGCAATTTTAACCCGCCGATTGATGCGCAATCGGTGCATCAGGGCGCGGTGCTGGAGGTAAAACCGCTGGACTGGGGGTCGGTTTCCGAGCTTTGCGCGCCGCATGATGAAGCCCCGCTGCTGGTGTTGCTCGACCGGGTTTCAGACCCGCATAATGTGGGCGCGATCCTGCGATCAGCCGAGGTGTTTGGTGCCCGCGCCGTTATCGCCCCGCACCGGCATTCCGCCCCCGAAACCGGGGCCTTGGCCAAAACCGCATCCGGCGCGCTGGAGCGCCAGCCCTATCTGCGTGTGCCCAACCTGGCCAAATCAATGAATGCGTTGCGCGAAATGGGCTATTTCATCATCGGGCTGGATGGCGAGGCGGATATGACCCTGACCAAAGCCATGGCAGACCTGCCCAATGTGCCCCTGGCGCTGGCGCTGGGCTCGGAAGGGCCGGGGTTGCGGGAGTTGACCAGAAAAACCTGCCACCGGCTTGCCAAAATTCCTTTTGCGGGCGAATTCGGCTCGCTTAATGTCTCCAATGCCGGGGCGGTTTCGCTGTATGCGGCCAGTAGCTGGAAGCAGGGTTCTACCGTCTAAAGCGTTTCCAGATCATGCTTAGGGAATCTCTGAACAAGGCCGTGATTTCCGTGCTATAATTTTGGCATGAATTACGGGGGATTTGGACTTGAAACAGCAGAGTTTTTCGTCGCTTGAGCAGGCTCACAAGAAGAAGCAAACCAAGCGAGAGATTTTTCTTGGCGAGATGGATGCAGTGGTGCCTTGGTCTCGACTGATTGCGGCCTCGCCCTCGACCAAGAACGAGGCGGACAAGCGCGATCCTGATATGAGCCAGCCAAAGAAGGGCAACCAGTGGTATTTCAACATGAAGGCTCACATTGGTGTGGACGCCAAAAGCGGGCTGATCCACAGTAAAAACCACCACGGGCAAGGTGCATGACGCGAAACTGACCGACGATCTGATCCGCCCGGACGATGCGGTCATGTTTGGCGACAAAGGTTATGTCAGCAACAAGCGCAAGCGGGCAGCAGTTCACCGGCTGGAGGAAGGGGGTGATCGGGTCAAGCGTATTGACGGCGGCTTCTCAGGCCACCGCCCAGTGGCCTGCTTTTACGCCGCCGAATGGCCGGGTTTTATTCCGCCGTTGACAGGGGACATGATATTGAAGAGGCATCAGTTTGGCGTGCAAATTTCTATTTTACGTATTTATGGTATCAGCATTTCGCTCTGTCACAAACTTGCTAAATATGTGTAAAAAAAATGTCACAGACCCGTCCTAGATAGAGGGTGCTCGACGAATCGGGCGAACCGAAATTTGGGAAAGAAACCAAGCTATGACCAAGACATTGACCGCGATTGCCGTATTGGCACTCACCACCGGAGCCGCCGCTGCGCAAGAGCGCATTGCGATTGTTGGTTCCTCCACAGTATTTCCGTTTTCCACCACGGTTGCCGAGCATTTCGGCAAGGCCACCGATTTTCAAACCCCTGTTGTTGAGTCCACAGGCTCGGGCGGCGGGCTGAAGCTGTTTTGTGCCGGTGTCGGTTCCGACACGCCCGACATCACCAATGCTTCGCGCCGCATTAAAGCGTCTGAAGTGGCGCTTTGTGCCGAAAATGGTGTGACCGAGATCACCGAAGTGAAAATCGGCTATGACGGCATTGTGCTGGCCAACTCGGTGGAAGCGCAGCGGTTCGAGCTGAGCCTGCGGGATATCTTCCTGGCGCTGGCGGCCAATGTGCCCGATGGCAACGGCGGCACCATGCCCAACCCTTACACCACATGGAGCGAGGTTAACCCCGACCTGCCCGCGATCAATATCGAAGTGATGGGCCCGCCGCCAACATCCGGCACCCGGGATGCTTTCGCCGAGCTGGCCATGGAAGGCGGCTGCAAAACCTTTGACTGGATTGCCGACCTGAAGAAGAAAGACAAATCTGCTTATAAAGCGCTTTGCCACACCGTGCGCGAAGACGGGGCATACATCGAGGCTGGCGAAAACGACAACCTGATCGTGCAAAAACTGGCTACCAACCCCGATGCGCTTGGCGTTTTCGGCTATAGCTTCCTTGAGGAAAACTCGGATGTGGTGCAAGGCTCGATCGTAAACGGGGTTACCCCCGAATTTGAGGCGATTGCCTCGGGCGATTATCCGGTTTCCCGCTCGCTCTTCTTTTATGTGAAGAATGCGCATGTGGGCGAGGTTCCGGGTATTGCGGAATTTGTGGCCGAGTTCACCAGTGAGGACACTTGGGGCGAATTTGGTTACCTTGCTGAAAAAGGCCTGATCCCGATGAGCGAAGACGAGATGGCGCAATTTGCCGAAGATGCGGCCAACCTGACCCCGCTCTCGCTGGACTAATATCCGCCAAAACCATTTGGCAGGCCGCTTATCAAGGGGCCTGCCTTTCATACGTTTTACAGGAGCCGAAATGGCACAGAGTGAAATTACGCTGACAGGGCGCAAGCGCCCGCTGGAAAAACTGATAAAACTGGCACTGTTTCTGGCGTCGGTTTTGGCTATTTTTGTGACCATCGGCATCGTGCTTTCGATGGCCTTTGAAACATGGCAATTCTTCCAACGGGTTTCGGTAACGGAATTTCTGTTCGGGCTGGAATGGAGCCCGCAAACCGCGATCCGTGCCGATCAGGTCGGCTCGTCGGGCAGCTTTGGTGCGGTGCCGCTGATCACCGGCACCTTGCTGATCAGTGCCATTGCCATGGCCGTGGCCGCACCGACGGGGTTGATCTCGGCGATTTATCTTTCGGAATATGCCAGCGCCCGCGTGCGCGGCTGGGCCAAGCCTTTGCTGGAAATGCTGGCGGGCATCCCCTCGGTGGTTTACGGCTTTTTTGCTGCGCTGGTGGTGGCCCCGTTTATCCGGATGACCGGCGGGCAGCTTGGGCTTGAGGTGGCGTCTGAAAGCGCGCTCGCGGCGGGGCTGGTGATGGGGGTGATGATTGTCCCGTTGATTTCCTCGCTCTCGGATGATGTGCTGAACGCCGTGCCGAATGCCCTGCGCGAGGCCTCGCTCGGCATGGGGGCCACGCGGGCCGAAACCATTAAAAAGGTGATTGTGCCGGCGGCCATTCCGGGCATCGCGGGCAGCTTTTTGCTGGCGGCTTCGGCGGCGATTGGCGAAACCATGATCGTGGTGATGGCGGCGGGCCTGGCCGCCAACCTCACCGCCAACCCGCTGGAAGCCGTGACCACCGTGACCGCGCAAATCGTGGCGCTGCTCACGGGCGACCAGGAATTTGACAGCGCTAAAACCCTTTCGGCCTTTGCCCTCGGGCTGCTGCTGTTTGCCACCACGCTTATGCTCAACATGATCGCTATGCGGATCGTCAACAAATATCGGGAACAATATGACTAAGCTTTTTACCTCCGCTGAGGCCCACCTCAAAGCCCGCCACCGCTCGGAATGGCGCTTTCGCTGGCTCGGGCGGCTGGCGATCCTGTTTTCGCTCGGGTTTCTGGCGATCATGCTGGTCTCGATCACCCTGCTGGGCAAGGGTGCGCTGAGCCGTGCCGAAATCGCCCTGACGGTTGATCTGACAGAGGCCAGCACGCTGGAAGACGTGAACGCAAAGAAAACCCTGCGCAACGCGCTGTTTGCCACCTTCCCCGAGGTCACTAGCCGTGGCGAGAAACGCGCGCTGCTCAAGCTGCTCAGCCCAGATAGCGGCTATGAGCTGGCGCGCCAGATCGAGGCCAATCCGGCCCTGCTCGGGCAATCCCCCACGCTGTGGTTCACGGCCTCGGACGACATCGACCAATATACAAAAGGCGCCGTGGATATCACCCAGCCTGAAAACCGGCGGCAGCTTAAAGACACCACCCTTGGCTGGGTGCAAGCGCTGGAAAGCCGCGGGGCGCTGCGCTCGGTGTTCAATACGGCGTTTTTCACCTCCGGCGATAGCCGCGAGCCGGAACTGGCGGGGATTTTCAGCGCCCTTGTCGGCTCCATCCTGTCGCTCACGGTGTGCTTTGCGCTTTCTTTCCCGCTCGGGATCATGGCGGCGCTTTATCTGGAAGAGTTTTCCAAAAAGAGCCGCTGGTCGGATTTTATCGAGGTGAATATCAACAATCTGGCGGCGGTGCCCTCCATTGTGTTTGGCCTTCTGGGCATGGCGGTGTTTCTCAATACCTTTGGCCTGCCCCGCTCCTCGCCCTTGGTGGGCGGCATGGTGCTGGCCCTGATGACCCTGCCCACCATCATTATCGCTTCGCGCGCCGCCCTGCGCTCGGTGCCGCCGAGCATTCGCGAAGCGGCGCTTGGCATGGGGGCGACGGGGGTGCAAACCACCTTTCACCATGTGCTGCCGCTGGCCCTGCCCGGTATGCTCACAGGCGCGATTGTCGGCATGGCGCGGGCGCTGGGGGAAACCGCGCCGCTGATTATGATCGGCATGGTGGCGTTTATTGTGGATGTGCCCAACGGCTTTACCGATGCCGCCACCTCGCTCCCTGTGCAGATATTCCTCTGGGCCGATAGCCCCGAGCGCGGCTTTCTGGAAAAAACCTCGGCGGCGATTCTGGTGCTGCTCGGGTTGCTGATTGTTATGAATCTCGTGGCCATTGTGCTACGCAAAAAATTTGAACGCCGGTTTTAGGAGTGCCAACCGTGAGCAAAGACCCGATAATTACCGCCCGCGATGTCAACGTATTTTACGGTGACAAGCAGGCGTTGAACGGCATTAGCCTCGATGTGCCGCGCCATAAAGTGACCTCGCTGATCGGCCCCTCGGGCTGCGGGAAATCCACCTTTCTGCGCTCGATCAACCGGATGAACGACCTTGTGGATATTTGCCGTGTGGAAGGCGACATCAAGATCGAGGGGAAAAACATTTATGATAAAGATGTAGACGTGGTGGCCCTGCGCGCCCATGTGGGCATGGTGTTTCAAAAGCCCAACCCCTTCCCGAAATCGATTTTTGAAAATGTGATCTATGGGCCGAAAATTCACGGCCTGATCAAATCAAAATCCGATGCCGAGGAGATTGTGGAAAAATCCCTGCGCCGGGCGGGGCTGTGGAAAGAGGTGGCCGACCGATTGCAGGAACCCGGCACCAGCCTTTCGGGCGGGCAGCAGCAGCGGCTGTGTATTGCCCGCGCCATTGCGGTGCAGCCGAGCATTATTCTGATGGACGAGCCGGCCTCGGCGCTCGATCCGATCGCAACGGCGGTGATTGAAGAGCTAATTGACGAATTGCGCGCGAAATATACCATCATCATCGTCACCCACTCGATGCAGCAGGCGGCGCGGGTATCCCAACGCACGGCGTTTTTTCATATGGGCGACCTTGTGGAAGCAGGGCCAACCAAAGAACTTTTCACCACGCCCAAAGACGAGCGCACCCAAAATTATATTTCCGGCCGGATAGGATAATACCATGGAACACACACACATCGTTGCCCGCTTTGACAAAGACATAAAGCGCATCGAAAAGCTCTTGCTGAAAATGGCAGGGCTGGCGGTTGAGCAAATGGAAATGGCGACCACAGCGCTGGAAACCCACGATACCGCGCTTTCTGAAAAAGTGGTGAAGGGTGACAAGGAGATCAACGCGCTGGAGGCGCGGATCGACGAGCTCGCCGTGCGCCTGATCGCCCTGCGCCAACCCATGGCCGAGGACCTGCGCCTAGTGGTTTCGACCCTGAAGATATCCACCAATATCGAACGCTTTGCCGATTATGCCAAAACAATGGCGCTGCGGGTGCCGGCGGTGGCCGATGGCAAGCCGGTGGAAAGCGCCACAAAAACCATCAAGCGGATGTCTCGCCTTGTGGTTGAAATGATGCAAGACGCGATCAAGGCCTTCATGGCGCGCGACCTAGATCTAGCCAGCGCCACCCACGCGCGCGACCAAAGCGTTGATCAGATGAACAGCGCCCTATTTCGCGAAATGCTCACCTATATGCTAGAAAACCCCCGCAATATCGAAGCCGCCACCCACCTCTTGTTCATCGCCAAAAACCTTGAGCGCGCGGGGGATCAGGTGTGCAATATTACCGAACAGGTCAGCTATCTGGTAACAGGCGAGATTTTTGAAAACCGGGACGCCTGATGTTTATATCCATAGAAGGTACATTATAGATATTTGTAGAATATCAAAGCGCCCGCTTGCCCTTGCATTAGCTCGCATCAACATTACCTTGGGCGTAAGGGGGCGAGCGCGTCCTTGTTTCTCTCGGCGGTTGTGGGGCCGAATTATGGGGTGTAGGTGGTGCCTTGTTCGGGTTGGCCTGCGGCGTTGGTTATCAGCCGGACCGAAGCAAGATGGTCGCGGTGGAGATAGCTGACTTCCGCCGCGCCGCTTGCATCAACAATGCGGAAGTCGGGGTGGGGTTGCAGGATGAACTGCTCATTCGGGCCACCAAAATCGCGTATCTCCGCCATGCCCGCGTAGAAGGTTTCCACCCCGCCGACGGTCTTCCCCTGCCGCGCCCCAGCGAGACCTATGACAGAAAAACAGAACCAACTGTTTTAGCTGCTTAACCATGAAAACAGATTCACCTTATTTACGCTGCTAACTGGTCAAAAATGTGGGACCACCTCTGTTGAACCCATCACCATCAACAATGAGGGATTATCTCTGGACCATCATACTGGCACTGGTTTATTGTTATTGTGCAACTGCGTTGGAAAGAACCTCTGTCTTTTCGGCTTGAAGCAACGCCATGATTGGAAAGGAAAAATGTTATGAGTGGTCCGACGATATTTGTGATTCCGATGCCGGGTGCCAGTTTGCGGTTTCGCGAAGTTGGCCCAGCGCGGCCGAAACTCATGCTGTCGGGTTTTCGCAAAACCGTGTTTGATTTTGCCATCAACAGCTTTGCGCGATATTTTCGCGGCAATCCGTTCATTTTCATCACCGGCAAAGACCCCGAGGTCGAGAATACGGGCAGCACCAACCCGCATTTCGTGCCGAAACATAGCCAGTCAGCGTTATCGGGGGGCGGGAATGCAGCTTTCATGTAAAAACGGCATCGGTTTTGTCTGCATTCCCAAATGTGGCTCGACCACGGTTGAGCGCTTCATGCGCCCGCATAGTGATTTCTCGCTCTCGGGCAATCCCAATCTCAAGCATATCCGCTATCACCTGATGGAAAGCTTCATCTTTCCGCTTCTGGCCAGCAGCCATGTGAAAAAGCCCTTCATTTTTGCGGTGATGCGCGAGCCGGTGAGCTGGGTGGAAAGCTGGTATCGATTTCGCGGGCGTGATGAGCTGGCCCCGCCCTCGCACCCGCAGCACCATAATTATTCCGGGCATCTGAGCTTTCCCGAATATGTCGAGGCGGTGTTGCAACCCAAGCCGCCATCCTATGCCCGCATTCATTCGCAATTCCATTATATCAGGGCGCATGACGGCTCGGTCGGGGTGGACCTGATCATTCCGCTGGAGCGGGTAAACAGCCATGTGCCCACCCTGTTGGCCAAATATAACATCCGGGTGGCCAACCCCGACGAGCGAAAAAACGTCAGCGAAAAACGCGAGGCCGCCGCTCTGCCTGCCCCGCTTAAGGCCCGGCTGCAGGCGCATTTGCGCAAGGATGTCGAGCTTTACAACGCCAGCTTTGAAACCGGCTGATCAACCACAGCGCGCCAGCAGGCTTTTCAGGGTTTCGGGGCGGCGCGGCGGAATATTGGCCACATTTATATCCTTGCGATTCTCCGCCCGCCAGGAGTTTTTGGTGTTCCAGACCCAGCGCTCGCTTTCCTTGCTGCCTTCGTTGATCTCGTCATGCCAAAACCAGGTTTCGGGGCGGGCATCCACCGCCACCGCCTCCCGCCCGATGATCCGGCATTGCTTGGAGAACAGGTTTGGCGGCACATCCACCATGCCATAGGTGGCGGGCAGGCGCAGAACCTCGCTTATATTTTCGGGCCGCTCAGCAAAAACCCCGTCAAAAATTGATAGGATATGATGCTTTTCCCCCCGTCCGGTCACCTGGGCTATGCGCAGCCCTTCCGCCAGCGGAATTTCCAGCACATGGCCAACCCCGATATAATCCAGCACCGGGCTGAACACCTGCACCAGTTGATCGAAATTTTCGGCAATGCCGTAATGGCCCAGCAACTGGTTGAGCAAGCCAATGTAGCGGCTTTCACGCAACAAATTCCCGTGCATGTTGCTGTGATAATGCAGCACCCGCACATCCGGTCCGGCCTCCGGCTCAAAGCGGATATGGGTATTGTAGTTGGCGGAAAGCTCTGTCGGGGTCAGCCCGCAGGCGGCCACCGCCACCGGCAGGGATATCTGGTCCAGAAACGGGCGTTTTTCAGTGATCGCATCATCGCCGTCGATCTGGTAGGAAATATCGCGCCAGACCTCGCCAAAGCGCTGGCGGTTTTTGCGCGCGACCGGGTTGTCATCAAAGCCGAAAAAACCGGCATTATAATAAGCCGGGGCCAGGCGCCCGTTGCTGAAAATCGCCAGATCGCGCCGCGTTTCGGGGGCGTTATTGGCATAAAGCCGGTCCCACAGGCCCGGCTCGTTGGCCCAGCGCGCATTGGTCTCGCGCGCGGCGCAAAACCCGCCAGCGGCAAAAAGCGGGCCAAGGTTGGTCGGCCGCACAAAAATCATATCCGTATCCATGAACAGGCAATAATCGCTTTGGCGCGCTTCGGCGCAGGCAAGGATTTTGTTGCCATGCGGATAGGCGGGTGCATAATCGGAGCCGGTATCAAGCGGGCGGATCTCCACCCCGAATTTGGCCAGCCACTCTTTGGTGATATCCTCCAGCCCGTCCACCCGCTCCTCGGGGCAATAGGCGATAATCTCGAAATCCCGGTCGCGCACAAAGGCGCGGATCGAGGCGGCAAGGCAGATCGACTGCCACTCCAGTTTGCCGTAATCGACAATGAAAATAATTGAAAAGCTCATTCACTACTATCCTTGATCGTCATTGCCAGTTTGCGGTTGCGGCATACCCGTTTTAGGGGTTAGGTTTTTCAGTATCTCACTATGGCAGGGTTTTGATGAACTTTGAATACAAAAAACCGGTATTTCATTTTACCCTCACCCCCGATCTGCTGGATTTCCTGTGGCAGAAAAACCGCTATTTCGGCAACCAGCACCAACCGAAAAAACTACAGGGCCGCCGGTTTTCCGCCGATGAAAGCGTTCGTTTTGGTGCCCATTCCGCCTTTTTGAACGGGCAGGAGGTCATCAATATCGGCTCTTATTCCTACCTGCATGCCCCGGCCACCCGCGGCATGGCCTTTGGCAATTATTGCTCGGTCGCCACCGAGCTGCGCTGCATGGGGGTGGACCACCCTTTTGAGCGGTTTTCCTCATCTGGTTTTACCTATGATGGCCGCTTTCCGGTCTATGCCGATAGCGCGCCTGGTCTGGAGGGGCGCTTCCAGCCCTCGTGGAACCCGCGCGGCGGGGCGAAAAAACCGCAAATCGGCCATGATGTCTGGATCGGCGGGCAGGTAATGCTGGCCAATGATATCCAAATCGGCACCGGGGCGATCATCGCGGCGGGGGCACTGGTGACCAAAGATGTCGCCCCCTACGAGATCGTTGGCGGTAACCCGGCAAAGCTGATCCGCAAGCGATTTCCCGATGAAATATGCGCCCGCCTGCTGGCTTCGGAATGGTATCTGCACCATTTTCCGCATTTCAAGGGGGTGGACATCCGTGCCGATATCGACACATCACTGCACCAGCTCGAAACAGTGCTGGCCAGCGGCGAGGTGCCGCGCATCGAGCAACCGCCAACCTTTCTTGCGCTGCTCTCGGAATATGCCGGCAAAGACCTGAGCCTGGAAACGCCTTAGGGGCGGTTTATTCCGCCGCGATCCTCGCCAGCCCGGCCTGATAATAGCCGTTCAGAATATCAAAATTCGCCAACCCGTCATGCAGACTTGCACCGTTCCATTTCAGAAAAAACGCCCGCTTGCCCGGCATGCGGGATTTGGGGCCAAACATTTTTTTGCCCTGACGCTGCATCAGCGCCTCATCGGTGCCAAGTTCGGTGGCGGCCTGGGGCAGGATATCATTGAACCGCGCCATTTTCCTGCCGGTCAGGGCGGCAACATAAGCCAAAAACGCCTGCTCGGGCGCGCCGCCAAATACCCGTTGCAAGCGCGGCCCGGGCCTGGCCAGCAGCTGCATTATATCATAAAGCGCCAGATCCTGCCGCCCGAGCACAAAACCGCAGTTGAACCCGTGCCGAACCTCGGGGTTGATCTGGTCAAGCAGATCGATCAGCCCGCCATGCTGAAAATTCCGCCCCGGCAAAGAGTAGCTCAGAAACGAAATATCCAGTGCCGAGCGGGCAAACAGCCCCATGTAAAAGCCGATCTCGTCAGTGAAAACCGTATTGGCATCCACAAACAGAAAATGTTCGCTTGGCGCTTCAAACATCGCCAACTTGCGAAAATAACTCTTTTTTTCCACATTGGGGCGGTGCGGTGCATGGCCCCAGATATGCTCGCCCAGCGCATCCCATTTTTGCAGATCGGACTGCAAAACCTCAAAATCAAACACCTTGGCCAGGCCTTCAATCCGCTCGAAATCATCCGAAAACGGAATCACATAACAGGGGATATCCGGGGCGTGCCGCATCCGGCTCTCCTGCGATGCAACGAAAAAATCATACATATGGTCATTGACCGCATAGATAATAGACTGGCTCAAGCGCCATCTCCTTCGGCAAATTGCAGCTTTGCCGGACGGGGCAAAAACCCGGAAAGCGAAAAAATGGTTCTATCGGGCATTGGGTGAGTTTAACCCTGTGCGCTACAAAATCAACTATCAGCAAAAAAACGCAAGCGAAAATAAGATAAAAACATGGCTTTATTAAAATGAACCTGCCCAGTTTAATGCCGCCCGGTTGATTTGGGGGGGAATTGGGCATAGCCCAAGAGGGGGGCAACGCCCCCCAACCTTGCCGAGCGAAGCGAGGCCAGGTCCGCCGCGCAGCGGCGGAACAACGGCAAAAAGAAACACCGCCAGGGGGCTTCCCCCGGGCGATGTAAATACACGCTTACAGCAAATGTAGAATGGGTTTCAACCCACTTCGTTTCCGGTTTCAACCAGCACCGCAATTAGCTGCCTTTCGCTGCGCTCAAACGCCGTTTGCGGTGCTTTTGATTCAATATATGAACCGGAAACGTTTAGTGCCCGAGAATCTGGCTCAGGAACAGCTGCGTGCGCTCGGATTTCGGATTGTTAAAGAACGCCTCCGGCTCATTTTGCTCCACAATCTGGCCCTGGTCCATAAAGATAACCCGGTTCGCCACCTTGCGGGCAAAGCCCATCTCGTGGGTCACCACGATCATGGTCATGCCCTCTTGTGCCAGTTCGATCATGGTGTCGAGCACCTCTGCGATCATCTCCGGGTCAAGTGCTGAGGTTGGCTCGTCAAACAGCATGATGCGCGGCTTCATGCATAGCGAGCGCGCAATCGCCACCCGCTGCTGCTGCCCGCCCGAAAGCTGGCCGGGGTATTTCAGCGCCTGCTCGGGGATCTTCACCTTTTCAAGGAAATGCATGGCAATTTCCTCGGCCTCTTTCTTGGGCGTTTTGCGCACCCAGATCGGGGCGAGGGTGCAGTTCTCCAGAATGGTCAGATGCGGAAACAGGTTGAAGTGCTGAAACACCATCCCGACTTCCGAGCGGATCTTGTCAATGTTTTTCAGGTCCGAGGAAAGCTCGGTGCCATCAACAATAATATCGCCCTTCTGGTGCTGCTCAAGCCGGTTGATACAGCGGATCAGGGTCGATTTGCCCGAACCCGAAGGCCCGCAAACCACAATCCGCTCTCCACGGTTGACCGTCACGTTAATATCCTTGAGCACGTGGAAATCACCATACCACTTGTTCATGTTGCGGATCTCAATCGCCACTTCATCAGACACTTGCATGCCGGAGCGATCTACTTCTTTTTGTTCTACTTGAGACATATCTAATGCTCCTTGGTTAATGGCTGGTCTGAAGCTTGCGCTCCAGATACATGGAGTAACGCGACATCGAGAAGCAAAATACCCAGAACAACATGGCGACGAACAGGAACAATTCCCATACGATTCCGTTCCAGTCAGTGCTGCCTTGAATCGTAACGATCAGCCCCACAGGGTCCAACAGCCCGATCACCGACACCAGCGTGGTATCCTTGAACAACCCGATAAACGAGCCCACGATCCCCGGAATGGAGATTTTGAGCGCTTGTGGCATGATGATCAGGCGCATGGATTTCCAATAATCCAGCCCCAGCGCATCCGCCGCTTCATATTGGCCCTTGGGCAATGCCGCCAGCCCGCCCCGGATCACCTCGGCCATATAGGCCGCAGCAAACAGGGTCACCATGATAATCACCCGCAGGATCAGGTCAAAACTGGTGCCCGGCGGCAAAAAGAAGTTCAGCAGAACCGACGCCACGAAAAGCAATGTGATCAACGGCACACCGCGGATAAGCTCGATATAGCCCACCGACAGGGTTTTGATAATAAACATATCAGACTGCCGCCCCAATGCCAGCATGATCCCGATCGGCAGTGAGAGCGCAATGCCCGATATCCCGATGGTCATCGACAGCATAAAGCCGCCAAAAACGGAAGAAGGCACAGCCTCGATACCAAGTGGCACAATACCATTCAGGCCACTGGCTGCCAGGCCGGCCCCATACATCCACCACAGGATTGTAACCAATACCGCCACAATCATCCCTGTCAGGCTGCCGGCAATTTCGTGCAAAACCTTGAAGACGAAATACCCGATGACAAAACCGGCAACCACCATCGCCGGACCCCAGATCGAGCCACCCCAGAGCAACCAGACCCCAAGGAAAGGATAGATAGCGGAAAACCAGATCATCTTGCGCGGCAGCTTGTCAAACAAGACAGGCGCAACGGCGACCAGCATCAGGAAAAAGGCCAAAGTGGGCCGCCACTGCTCTTCACGCGGGTAAAACCCATACATGAGCTGGTTTACCCGGTCACGCACAACCCCCCAGCAGGCCCCGTTGATATTGGGGTCATCAAGGCACTGGCGCAAAGAGCCGGAAGCCCAGGAAGGCTGGAACATCCATGGCAGAAGCAGCGCGAGCACAAATAATATACCAATAACCGAGACCACGGTGATGATACTGTTCAAAATGCTGGAGAACAGGTTCTCGCGCATCCATTTCAGCACCCCGGTTTCGCCAAGCGGCGCGGGCTGCTCGCTCAGCATTTCGGTGCGGACGTAAGAATGGTCACTCATATCACCGCTCCTTCAGTTTAACAGAGTTGTTATAAACATTCATCACCATCGAGATGCTCAGCGAAATGGTCAGATAGGTGATCATCAGCAGCAGGATACTCTCCAGCGCACGGCCCGTCTGGTTGAGGGTAATCCCCCCCAGAGTGCCGGTCAGGTCCATATAGCCCACCGCGATCGCCAGTGACGAGTTTTTGGTCAGATTCAGGTATTGCGAGATCAGCGGCGGAATAATAACCCGCAGCGCCTGTGGCAATACCACAAGGCTCATGATCCGGTTGGCTCGCAGGCCCAAAGCCGCGGCGGCCTCGGTCTGGCCTTTGTCAATCGCCATGATCCCGGCGCGCACGGCCTCGGCAATAAATGCCGCCGTGTAAAGCGAAAGCGCCAGCCAGAGCGCGATCAGCGAGTTGCGCAGATGCAGCCCGCCCTTGAAATTAAAACCCTTCAACGCGGGGTAATCCAGCGTGATCGGCTTGCCCAGGATATAATAGAAAGCCACGGTCGGAATGATCAGAATGGCCAGCTTGATCCAGAAATTTGGCAGAATCTCACCGGTGACCTCCTGCCGCTTTTTCGACCATCTGCCAAAAACGAAGATCCCGATAATCGATAGCAAAAACACCCCGATCACGATCATCGACCCATTGTCAAAAACCGGCTTGGGGATATACCAGCCACGATTGGTAAAGGCAAAAGCATCCCAAAACATGCTGGAAGTGGCGTTATCACCACGAAATTCTTTGGGCTGCGGAAAAGAGTTGATAAAGATCGACATTGCGAAAATGATCAGCAACAGCAGCGGCACATTGCGGAAAACCTCGATATATACGGTCATCACCCGGGCTACGATCCAGTTTTTGGACAGGCGCAACACACCTATGCTAACCCCGAGGATGGTTGCCAGAACACAGCCCATTGCCGCCACAAGCAGCGTATTGAGCAGCCCGACCAGCCAGGCGCGCGCATTGGTGCTTTGCGAGGTATATTCGATCAGACGCTGGTTGATATCATAACCCGCCGGAGAAGCCAAAAAGGCGAAATTTGGCCTTTTGCCAAGATCGTCCAGATTGGAATACATATTGCCAATAAGCCACCAGACACCGGCGACAAACAGCCCGAGCATAATGACCTGAATGGTAAGTGAACGATAGCGGGTATCGTATAGCAGCATGCTAAGCCGAAAAGACTTGCCTACTGGTTGTTCGGCCATGGCCATGGCGCTCCCCCTCTTGATGACTGGGATATCCGGATTTTTTCGAAGCGGTTTTTCCGCCTCTGCGCCGGATAAAATTGTTAACTCTTGGTATAAAAAGGGCGCATCCGAAGATGCGCCCTTAGATTGGCTACACGATCCTAGCGGAACGGTGGGGTGTAAA
>WFQA01000036.1 GCA_015487255.1 Paracoccaceae bacterium
GCATAGGCCCCCATCATGATCACGCCTTTGCCGATATTGCCTTCATCCACCACCAAAAACAGGATCGTGCCCAGAATAGGCCCAATGCAGGGCGACCAGCCAAAGGCAAAGGCAAGGCCCAAAACATAAGCGCCCATAAAGGTGCCGCCTTCGGTTTTAGCCTTGATCCGGGTGTCATGTTGCAGGAAAGGGATGCGCAGGATATTCAAAAAATGCAGCCCGAAAAACATGATGATAATGCCGCCAAAGATCGTCATCTCGCCTTGGTATCGCAATAAAGATCGCCCGAGCGCACTGGCGGCAATGCCCAAAAACATAAACACCGTGGAAAGGCCAAGCACAAAAAACAGCGAGGTCACAATCACCTTTTTGCTCTTGCCCTGCTCGATTTCCTCCATCGAAGAGCCGGCCATGAACGCCAGATAAGGCGGCACGATCGGCAATACACAAGGGCTTAAAAAGCTGATAACCCCGGCCAGCAGCGCAATAAATATCGCGGGCAAAAGCGTGGCATCAATGACGTCAATTCCGAACATCGGAGATTCCTTTACACATTTGCCCATCTTTAGCCGCTTTGCCAGACAACGTCATGCAAAGAATTGTCACATTTGCGTGGACATATGTGAGCCTCCGGCTTAGCTTGCCGCATGGAGTTTGATCAAGAAATCGACGCCTGCGGCCTGCTCTGCCCGCTACCGGTGCTCAAAGCCCGCAAACGGTTGAAAAGCATGGAAAAAGGCGAAGTTTTAAAGCTGCTCGCCGATGACCCGGCGGCGGTGATCGACGTGCCGCATTTCTGTGCCGAGCAGGGCTATGAATTGCTGGATATGGTTGCCTGCGACAAGGGCGCGCATCTGTATTTCATCAAATCGCCGTGACAATCCCTCAGAGCGATTCCAGCAAGCGCGCACAAGCGGTCTCGATCATATCCAGCACTTCCGGAAAATTATCCTCATAATAGGGGTCGGGCACATCAGAGAGCCCCAGTTCCGGCGCATAATCCAATAGCTTGACCAGCCTCGCATGGCTACCCACCGGCTGCATCATTTGCAGGTCACGCATATTCTGGGCATCCATGGCAACAATCAGATCAAAGCGGGTAAAATCCTCTGCCACCACCTTGCGCGAGCGGATGGCAGACATATCAATCCCGCGCCTGCCCGCCTCGGCACTGGCGCGCGGGTCGCTACCATGGCCATCATGCCAGCCCGAGGTGCCAGCGGAATCAATTTCAAGCCCCCGCCCCTCTGCCAAGCCCCGAAACACCGCCTCAGCACTGGGCGAGCGGCAGATATTACCAAGGCAGACAAACAGGATCGATCGGGTCATGGCGGCCATCATACCCGGTGACTGGCAAAAAAACAGCCCCGCCAGATTGCTCTGCGGGGCCTGCTTGAAAAAAACTATGCCGCTTAAACGGCGGCTTGCGCTTTTTCGATGTCTTTTTTCACTTTCAGCGCGGCAACCGAAAGCTCGGCATCCTTGGCTTTGGCCATGAAGGCATCCAGCCCGCCACGGTGGTCCACCGTGCGCAGCGCGGCTGCCGAAATACGAAACTTGAACGAGCGGCCCAGCGCATCGGAAGCAAGAGTCACATCATTCAGGTTGGGCAAAAAGCGCCGGCGGGTGCGGTTTTTGGCGTGGCTGACATTGTTGCCAGTCAACACGGCTTTACCAGTAAGTTCACAACGACGAGACATCGGTGTCTCCTTAAGTAAGGTTTTCACGGGGTGCGGAACGCACCGGAATTAGAGAACCGCTGTTTACGGCGCATCCACGGCAAGGTCAAGGGATTCGCCACAAATTTCCCAATTCCTGCTGCATACTTGCTTCCACCCGGTCCAGCCGAGCGACAAACAGGGTTTTGACCACCCCGTCCTGCTCGATTTGCAGGTTATGCTGAACCGGTGCGGCACATCCACCGAGCGCAGCGAGGCCATGGCCGGAGGCACCCCGTTTTTCAGCTTGCTGAAAAACGCGCCGCCAGCGAGTGGGGGGCCTGCCCCTCCCCGAGTTGGCGGCGCGCCCGGCTTGCAACCTGCGCCAAGCCTGATTATGCCGCTTACCTTTGCTCTGGAAACGCCTCAAAAGGCAATGCCCCGCCAGCGGCTCGGCGGTGCAAGACCAGCCATCACACCCCGCCTCCAGCCTGCTTCACAGCCCGATTTGTGTGAGGTCCAGCCGCCCGTCCTTCACCGGTGGGCACCAATAATTGGCCCCGCTCACCGGATGGGTGAAGCGAAACAGCCCGTCCAAGATACCATCCTCCAGCCCTGTCATCCGGTGCAGCAGCGCTTCAAAAGCGGCAAAGGAATGGCCAAAGGCCACAAAGACCAGCCCCTCGCGACCCGCATCGACCCAGGGCATCGAGCGGCGCAAAACGAAGGCTTCCGGCTCAAAGCTCTCCTGCGCGGCGCGTTTGACATGGGCAAAATCCGGGGCCGCCTCGATTTCCTCGTTATCCGCCATCTGCCGCCCGATAATATGGTCGCGCTCCACCAATGGTTTGGCGTCAAACACATCAAGATCATGCACCCATTGCTGCACCGCCACAAAGCTGGAGCCATCCGGGGCAAAGGCCACCGCCTCAGCCGCGTAGCCTTTGGGGTTTTCGGTGCCGTCTTCATAGCCGCTCAAATCCAGCCCCGCGCCGTATTTGAATCCATCCACCATGCGCACCACCTCAAAGCCCTTCAGCCCGCGCAGCAAAAGCCGGGCGCGGCGGGCAATTTCGCCCCGGTCTTCGCCGCGCAGCCACAGCCACAGGTCCGCCTGTGTGGAGGGCACATCCACCAGCCCGCTCACCGCCCTGAACCCGTGCAGCCCGGCCACAGCGCCAAAGCGCATCACCAGCGCCGGGCCAAGCCCGATAACCAGCCCCGCGCCCGGCTCCAACCCCCACACCGCCTCCAGATCGGCCCCCGGCTTTGCCCGCAGCTCGATAAACCGCCCATGGTCCGGAATATCCGGTAAAATTCCCGCCTGAAAGCTCATTTCATTCTCCTGATATTTCATTCTCTTGCTACGGGCAGCATATCGCTGCTTTCCTTCACCGCCTCCATCGACACAAAGGTCGAGGAACTGGTCACATGGGGCAGGGTTGATATCCGCTCCCCCATCACCTTGCGATACGCTTCTATACTCGGGGTGCGCACCTTGATCAAATAGTCAAACCCGCCTGCGATCATATGACATTGCTCGATCTCCGGCACCTTGCGCACCGCCGCGTTAAAGGCGCGCAAAGCCGCCTCGCGGGTGTCGCTCAGGCTGACCTGAACAAAGGCGATATGGCTCAGCCCCAGCTTTTCCGTGCTCAAAGCCGCGTGATAGCCTAAAATATACCCCGCCGCCTCCAGCCGCTTGACCCGCGCCTGACAAGGGGTTTTGGACAGGCCGATCCGCCCGGCCAGCTCGGTGATCCGCATCCGCCCGTCCGCTGCCAGATGATGCAGGATCTTGCGGTCAAACGCATCTAACGCCTCTGTATTTGCCACATCAAAGCCTTTCCAACCTCATTACCTCACGACTATAGCCAAATTGACCATTAATCAATAAATTTCAGGCAATATTCCCATTCCAACCCTGCTACTCTATTGGCAGGAGGCCCATCATGCCAGATTTTCGCCAAGCTATCCGAGACCATATCCATGCCGATGAGGGGGCCTGCCTGCGCGCGCTGATCAAAACCGCAGATATTCCAGCAATGGCCCTTGCCAATATCCAGGGCCGGGCCACAGCGCTGGTCGAGGATATCCGCCAGGCCCCCCGGCAAGGGCTGATGGAAGTTTTCCTCAACGAATACGGGCTTTCCACCGATGAAGGCATCGCGCTGATGACCCTCGCCGAGGCCTTGCTGCGGGTGCCCGATGCCTCCACCATCGATGCGCTGATCGACGATAAAATCACCCCGGCCAACTGGGGGCGGCATCTTGGGCATTCCAGCTCCTCGCTGGTCAATGCCTCCACCTGGGCGCTGCTGCTCACCGGCAAGGTGCTGGATGATACCGCCCCGGGGCTGGCGGGCCATTTGCGCGGTGCGCTCAAGCGGCTGGGGGAGCCGGTGATCCGCAAAGCGGTGGCGCGGGCGATGCGCGAGATGGGGCATCAGTTTGTGCTTGGCCGCGATATGGATGAGGCGATGCGCCGCGCCAAAGCCAAGGAGGCGGAAGGCTTTGGCTATTCCTACGATATGCTCGGCGAGGCGGCGATGACCGCCGCTGACGCCGAAAACTATTTTCAAAGCTATCACCGGGCGATCAGGGCCATTGCCCGCAACAGCCACGCCGCCCATCCGGCGGATAATCCGGGCATTTCCGTCAAGCTCTCTGCCTTGTTTCCGCGTTATGAATTTGCCCAGCACAAAAGGGTGATGGCCGAGCTGGTGCCGCGCCTGCTCGATCTGGCC
>WFQA01000037.1 GCA_015487255.1 Paracoccaceae bacterium
AAAAGCGGGGATTTTGATCCGCGATATCGTGACATTGGAGCGGGCCAAGACCATCGACACCGTGGTGTTTGATAAAACCGGCACGCTGACCATTGGCAAGCCGAGTGTGGCAGCGATCCATACTTTTGAGGGGGATGAAACCTCGCTGCTGGCGCTGGGGGCTGCGGTGCAGTCCGGCTCGGAGCACCCGCTGGGTAAAGCGATTGTGGCCGAGGCTGCAGCGCGCAACATTGAGCCGCTGGAAGCCAGGGATGCCAAAGCCACTGCGGGTGAAGGCATCGAGGTGACGGTGGATGGCGAACTGGTGCGCATGGGCCGGGGCCGGTTTGCGGTTGATAAGATGGACCCTGAGCAGGAGAAGCTGGCGCTGGAAATGCGCGACGGTGGCCGCACGGTTGTGTGGCTGGCCCGTGCGGGCAAGCCGGTTGGGCTGGTGGCCTATACCGACCCGATCCGCCCCGAGGCCAAGCTGGCGATCGAGCAGTTGCACCGGCGTGGTGTGGCCTCGGTATTGATGACCGGTGACAATGCCGAGACCGCCGCCAAGGTGGCTGCCGAGCTGGGCATTGACGATGTGATCTCCGATATGCGCCCCGAGGACAAAGCCCGCGAAGTGGCGGCGCTTGGTGCGCAGGGCAAGCATGTGGCCATGGTGGGTGACGGGGTGAATGACGCGCCGGCGCTGGCCGAGGCGACCCTTGGTATTGCCATGGGTGGCGGGGCTGACGTGGCGATCGAGACCGCCGGGTTTGTGCTGATGCGCCCGGACCCCCGGTTGGTGGGGGCGGCACTTGATGTGTCGTTCAGAACCGCCAGCAAGATCCGGCAAAACCTGTTCTGGGCCTTTGTCTATAACACGGTGAGCGTGCCGATTGCGGCATTTGGCTACCTCAACCCGGCGCTGGCCGGGGCGGTTATGGCCTTTAGCTCGGTTTGTGTGGTAGGGAACTCGATATTGTTGAAACGCTGGAAACCGGAGGTGGAAGGATGAATATCGGAGACGCAGCCAGTCAAAGCGGGTTGCCCGCCAAGACCATCCGGTATTATGAGGATATCGGATTGGTCAACCCCGGGCGGGGCGTGAACGGGTATCGCCGGTTTTCCGAGAGTGATCTGCACAAACTCGCCTTTGTGCAGCGCGCCCGCAGCCTTGGCTTTTCGATCGAGGAATGCCGGGCGCTGCTATCGCTTTACAATGACCGGGAGCGCGCCAGTGCCGATGTGAAAACATTGGCGCGCAGCCATCTTGACCAGATATCGGAGAAAATTAAAGACTTGCAGGCGATGCAAAAAACGCTATCAGAGTTGATAAAACATTGCCACGGTGATGAGCGCCCGGATTGCCCGATACTGGAAGGGTTGGCCGGGCAGAGATGACAGGAGAGACCGATGAAGAAAATAGTGATAGTAGCGGTGCTTGCTGCGGTGGCGGTCGGGGGGTATTTTTGGCTCTCCCCATCGCCCGCAACGCAGGAGAGCGAGCTGGGTGGCGAGATAATCGTGCCGCAATTCTCCGCATTGGCGGCGGAGGGCGAGGAGGTGTATAACGGCACCTGTGCCGCCTGCCACGGGGTTAATCTGGCGGGCACCGATAATGGCCCGACCTTTTTGCAAACCATCTATCGCCCGGCGCACCACTCGGATTATGCCTTTGTCAGCGCGGTTCAAAACGGTGTGATTGCCCATCACTGGAATTTTGGCAATATGCCGAAGCTGGATTATATCACCAATGACGAGTTGGTGCGGGTGATCTCCTATATCCGCGAAATGCAGCAGGCAAACGGGATTTTGTGAGTGGCGGCCCGGCTTTAAGGCTTTGAACCCATGGGTGATTGAACGGGTGATAGGCTGGCCGGGGCATTTTATATCTATTGTTAGAATTTGCGGATCGGGCCATGTGCTTTTTGCAGCAAGCTGCAAAAAACGCTGCGGCGCCATGGCCTCGCTGCGCTCGGCGAAGGCGGCGCGGTGTTATTGCACATGTGGACAGCTCTTTCTCGCGCCGCGCGGTGAGGGCGGTGCTTGTGGTTGAGATGTAAATCTTCTTGCATTATAACTGAACATGTGTTCAGTTAGCTTATTGTCAGGAGGGTTCCATGTTTACCGCATCGATGAATTTTGCACTTGGTGAAGATATTGAAGCGCTGCGCGATATGGTGCATCGCTGGGCGCAGGAGCGGGTGGCACCGATTGCCGCCGAGATTGACGCCGGCAATGAATTTCCACCGGAATTGTGGCGGGAGATGGGGGATCTGGGCCTGCTTGGCATTACCGTGCCCGAGGAATATGGCGGCGCGGGGATGGGGTATTTGGCCCATGCTGTGGCGGTGGAAGAGATTGCGCGGGCGAGTGCATCTGTCAGCCTTTCTTATGGGGCGCATTCCAACCTTTGTGTTAACCAGATCAAGCTGAATGGCTCGGAATCGCAGAAGGCGAAGTATTTGCCCGGGCTGGTATCGGGGGCGCATGTGGGGGCGTTGGCGATGAGCGAGGCGGGGGCCGGCTCTGATGTGGTTTCCATGAAGCTGCGGGCTGATAAAAAGAACGACCGCTATGTGCTGAATGGAACCAAATACTGGATCACCAACGGCCCCGATGCCGACACGCTGGTGGTTTATGCCAAGACCGACCCCGCTGCCGGGTCGCGCGGGATGACCGCGTTTATCATCGAGAAATCCATGAGCGGTTTCAGCACCTCTGCGCATTTTGACAAGCTGGGCATGCGTGGCTCCAACACGGCTGAACTGGTGTTTGAGGATGTGGAAGTGCCGTTTGAAAATGTGCTGGGTGAGGAAGGGCGCGGGGTGAATGTGCTGATGAGCGGCCTTGATTATGAGCGCGTGGTGCTGAGCGGCATCGGCGTGGGGCTGATGCATGCGGTGCTTGACCACATTATGCCCTATATGCACGAGCGTAAACAGTTCGGGCAGAAGATCGGGGATTTCCAGCTGATGCAGGGCAAGATCGCCGATATTTACGCGGCGATGAACGCGGCCCGCGCCTATGTTTATGCGGTGGCATCAGCATGTGATCGAGGGCAGGTGACCAGGCAAGACGCGGCCGCCTGTGTGCTTTATGCCTCTGAAAAGGCGATGGAAGTGGCGGTGCAGGGGGTGCAGGCGATGGGCGGGGCGGGCTATATGAGCGATTCCCCATTGAGTAGAAT
>WFQA01000038.1 GCA_015487255.1 Paracoccaceae bacterium
CGATAATGTAGGTGCCGTCAATAAACACAATCGGTTTGTTTGTGACCCAGTCGCGCGCTTTGATATAAGCCTGAAAGGCACTGCGCAACTGTGCAAAACTGTCGATCAGATCGATCAGGCGCCGATGCTGCCAGTGAAACGCCGAAACGCACTGGTCAAACGGGTTCCGCACGGTGGTGATTTTGGTGTAGCTGTTGAAACGCATCTCGCCGAGATCCCGCCGTATATGGGCCGCCGACTTGTGGTTGCACCATGTGCCACGCTCAAGCGCCGGTTGCGGCGGCAGGGTGCAGGGCAGTAACCGGCTGCCGACAATGCCGGTTTTTGAGATCACCGTCGCGACCTGTTCCTGCACCTCATGGCCTTTTGGCGCACAGGCCGGCTCCAAAGCCATTTCAACCGAGGTGCCAGCGGTTTTACCGGTTTTCAAAAAGATGAACCTATAAAGGTTGCTCACCAATACCATCACGCCATCTCTGGGGGTTTTGGGCCATATTTATTGGCCTCGGATTGTGAGGGCAGAGACATGATTATAGCAAAACCGCCGATTAAAAATATTAGCATCATCAGCGGAGCAAAGCCAAAACCCCAGGCGATTTCGCCAAAGCATTTGGTGGCATCGGTCTCGCGGCAAAGGCGGATATCCTCCGCGACCATAAACATCATACGAACGAAGTAAAACACCAGCACAGCCCAGATCAGTATGAGCCAGCCGGGCCAGCAAATATCATGCAAGCGCCGCCATGAAACCGAGAAAAACGGGATGGCAAGCAAAAGGCAGGTGAGGGCAAACAGGGCAGAAACCGAGATGCCGCCGATTTGGACAATGGCAACCTGAGACAGGCCGCTGGCTTGAAACAGCAAAACAATAGCCACCTCAGCCACGGCCAGCGCCACGATCAGCCACCAAAGCTCAGATGGGGTGGACCGCCCGGAAAAACTGGCATATTTGCGAAGGCCGGTTTTGATGGAGTCTACGGGTTTCATATCAACCTATCGCTTTCAAGACAGCTTCGCCCAGCCCGGCGGGGCTTTCGGCCACCACAAAACCGGCGGATTTCATCGCTTCTATCTTGTCTTCCGCGCCACCTTTGCCGCCGGCCACGATCGCCCCCGCATGGCCCATGCGCCGGCCCGGAGGCGCGGTGCGCCCGGCAATAAAACCGGCAATCGGCTTGGCAATGCCCTTTTTGGCCATATCCTTGATAAACTGCGCCGCGTCTTCCTCGGCTGACCCGCCGATTTCACCGATCATGATGATCGACTGGGTCTCATCATCATTAAGCAGCAACTCGAGCGCGTCGATATGTTCCATGCCCTTGATCGGGTCGCCACCAATGCCGATACAGGTGCTCTGGCCCAGCCCCGCATCGGTGGTTTGCTTCACCGCTTCATAAGTGAGTGTGCCCGAGCGGGAGATAACCCCGACAGAGCCGCGCTTGTGGATGTGGCCGGGCATGATGCCGATCTTGCAGGCGTCCGGCGTGATCACGCCCGGGCAGTTTGGCCCGATCAGGGTGGATTTCGAGCCTTCCAGCGCCCGCTTCACCTTCATCATATCCAGCACCGGAATGCCCTCGGTAATGGCGACGATCAGCTCCATCTCCGCATCAATCGCCTCCAGAATGGCATCGGCGGCAAAAGGCGGCGGCACGTAGATCGCGGTGGCGTTGGCCTGGGTTGTGTGGCGCGCCTCGGCCACGGTGTTGAAGATCGGCAGGCCGATATGGCTCTGCCCGCCTTTGCCCGGGGTCACCCCGCCAACCATTTTGGTGCCATAGGCAATGGCCTGCTCGGAGTGGAAAGTGCCCTGCGAGCCGGTAAGGCCCTGGCAGATAACGCGGGTGTTTTCATTAACTAGAACGGCCATTTGGTTTCCTTCGGGATTACTTTTTTGAGATGACAAGCCACCGCATGATAAAGACAAGCGCTGAACTGATGATGAAGAACACAGCAATCATGGCGCCCAGGGCGCCGACAACCGGGTCGTAGAGATAGACACTTTTTGCAACAACAAGGTTACCCGCATCAATGAGGGGCCGAAAAGCGATATAGAGTGGGAAGAATGTGATCACGCCAGCTATGGCCCAGGAGACAAGCCTGCGGTTTTCAACAGAGACAAACTGGTTGACCAGCATGAATATGAACCAGGCCACAACCACAACCATAAGCACAGCCCCAAGGAAATATCCCTGGATATCATTCAGATCAGCCAATAACTGGTCCATTTCAGCGCCAGCCCTTTCTCAATATAATTTCATCCGGCGATTTAGCTTTCCGGCACTTCGGGCGGTGTTTCAGATGGTGCTTCCGGGTGAGATTCGGTTTGCGGCAAGGCATCCGGGTCGGCTTGCACGGTGATCGAGAAAATATTGCGGTTGCGCGGTGGCGGTGAGTAATTAACCAATATGCCTTGCACGACAGCCAAAACCTCGTTCAACTCGGCCTTGACCAGATCCGGGTCATCATCGGAATTAAAAATCATCGTGCAGCGCTTGTTGCCATCGCCACCCTGCAATGAAAAGCTGACATTGAGGTTGATATGCTGATAGCCCGATTCGGCGTTGATCGCGATTTCGGGCATCTGGTTGAGCACCTGGGCCGAGCGCTCGAATGTCGGGGCCTGATCAAGACAGACGGTCCTGAACAGCACCGCAGCCTCGGCCGCCGTTGCCGCCGGGCGTTCCATCATCGGCTCGAGCTGCACCTGCTTGACCGGGGCAGGTTCCGGCTCCGGCTCGACCTGCGTTACACAAGCCGCCAGAAATAAAGCACCACCGATGAACGTTAAGCCTTTCAGAGGAAACCGGGTCATCCCTGCACCGCCTTTACAATTTTACTGGCTGCATCGCCAAGGTCATCCGCCGCGATCACATCCACGTCGGAATTATTTAGAATCTCTTTGCCTTTTTCCACATTGGTGCCTTCAAGCCGCACCACAAGCGGCACTTTCAGGCCCACTTCCTTTACGGCCGCGATCACCCCTTCGGCGATCACATCACAGCGCATGATACCACCAAAGATATTCACCAAAATCCCCTTCACGTTCGGGTCCGAGGTGATGATCTTGAACGCTTCGGTCACCTTTTCGGTGGTGGCCCCGCCGCCGACATCCAGAAAATTCGCCGGTGACGAGCCGTAAAGCTTGATGATATCCATCGTTGCCATCGCCAGCCCGGCGCCATTGACCATGCAGCCGATCTCGCCATCGAGCGAAATGTAGTTCAGGTCAAATTTCGAGGCCGCCAGCTCCTTGGGGTCTTCCTCGGTCTCGTCGCGCAGCGCCAGAATTTCGGGCTGGCGATACATCGCGTTGCCGTCAAAACCCATTTTGGCATCGAGGCACACAAGGTCACCCCCGGTGGTGACGATCAGCGGGTTGATCTCCAGCATCTCGCAATCGCGCTCGATGAACAATTTATAGAGCCTGTTGATCAGCGCCACACATTGCTTGACCGCCTTGCCCTCCAGCCCGAGCGCAAAGGCCACGCGGCGGCCATGAAAGCCCGAAATGCCCGAAGCCGGGTCCACCGAAAAGCTCAGGATTTTTTCCGGACTCTCGGCGGCAACCTCTTCGATATCCATACCGCCCTCGGTGGAGCAGACAAAAGACACGCGAGAGGTGACCCGGTCCACCAGCAGCGCCAGATAAAGCTCGCGCTCGATGCTGGCCCCGTCTTCGATATAAACCCGGTTCACCACCTTGCCCGCCGGGCCGGACTGGTGGGTGACCAGCGTGCGCCCCAGCATCTTTTGCGCCTCCTCAGCCGCTTCGGAAACCGATTTGGCAATCCGCACCCCGCCGGCCTCGCCCGCTTCCGGCTCCAAAAAATGCCCCTTGCCGCGCCCGCCGGCATGGATTTGCGCTTTCACCACCCAGATCGGGCCATCCAACTCGCCAGCGGCGGTTTTGGCGTCTTCGGCTTTCAGCACTGCCCGGCCCTCGGAGATTGGCGCGCCATATTCGCCCAAAAGCTTTTTGGCTTGATACTCGTGGATATTCATTCGCAGGGTCCTTTTTGCAGCGTTTTTCGGCTTATGCGCTTGATAGGGTAAATAAATAGTATGGTTAACCTGCCTTTGCCACGAAAAACCGGCGCTGCAAAGCCATTTTGTCGCGGGCGCGATAAATTAGCGGTGATTAGCCAGTTTTGTGATCACAGCAAAAAACCCTGTGATCACAAATTTTATATGTCTCGGTTCAGTTGAACAGCAAGGCAAAAAGCACAGCATCGCCCAAGAGCATGCGCTCAAACCGCCGCAGGTTCTGCGAAGATACGGTTGGCCCGCGCTCCAGATAGGGCAGCAACCCCGCGCCCTGCACCCAATCGACAATATCCACCACCGGCGGGTCCTCGAACAGCGCCTTGATATTCACCCCGCCAACCGGGGCAAGGCGCCAATAAGAGACCAGCAATTCGCCATTGAGCAGCTTTTCGCCATCCGCAAGGATCGCCTGCCAGGCTTCGGCCACCCCTTCGGGCATGGTAAAGCCCAGCGCGGCGGTCTGGCTGGCATTGGGAATCCACTCGCGCCGGTTATCGGTCTCGCCCGCCACACCGGCCCAGAAGATCTTGTTTTGCGCAATCATTGCCAGAAAATGCCTCCGGGCGGCGCGGGTGTTTTCGGCCTTGGGCTGCTGGTTGAGCGCGCCGTAAACCATGGCAAACCGGTCTACCCAGTTGCCAGCCATGGCGTTAAATCGGCTGGTGGGGCGGTCACTGCCCATCAGGTCCATCATCTGCTGGTTGGTATCCAGAACCCTGGCGATTGCCTCGGTCGGGTCAAAGGCGATCACCATTTCCGAAAGCCCGGATAGCAGGTGGGTATAAGCGGTGAGCCAGGCGACATCGGCGCTATCAAAGCGCACCAGCATGGGCGAGGCCCCCTGCGCCTGCATTTCAAGCAGCTGTTGGCGGCTCATCATGGCGGCAAGGCCAAATTCAACCACCCCCTCGCCTGCATCGCGCTGCTGGTTCATGTTGATATCAAACCACAGCGCGGCCAGATCAATTTCCACCCCGACCTCACCCGAAACCGCATCAAGTGCGGCCTGGCTGACCGCCATATCATCGCGCAGGTTTTCAAACAGTTCGGTGATCATTCCCGCTTCAAAAGGCCGGGCATTGGGGTTGGGCGGCACCGGCAGGCGCAACACCGGCAGATCAAAATCCTTGATCGCCATATTGCGCTGCCACCGAAATTGCAGGGTTTTCTCTATGCCACGCAAAAACCCAACCGCGCCAAGGGCGAATTGCTCGTTGGCGCTTGGTGCGGGCAGGGCCGAAAGCCGCATCTGCGCCGCGCTCAGGCTTTCATCGGGCAAAATCGGCTGGGCGGTGGCGATACTCGCGGAAAGGATAAATGTAAGGCTGGTAAAAATTCGCATTTGCTTGCTCCATAAAAAAAGACGCATCCTGAAGGTGGACGCGCCTTTATGGTTTTTCAAGCTAAAAGTGTTATTCCAGCGAAGGATCAATGGCGATACAGGCGTCAACCAACCCTTTGACCGCCGCGGCGGATTTATCAAACATCGCCTGCTCTTCGGCATTGAGCCTGATCTCGACAATCTTCTCCACCCCGCCCGCGCCGATAATGGTCGGCACGCCAACATAGGTGTCTTTCAGACCGTAGGCATCGGCCACATGCGCCGCGCAGGGCAACAGGCGCTTTTGGTCACCCAGATAAGCTTCGGCCATCTGGATGGCACTGGCCGCCGGGGCATAAAAGGCTGATCCGGTTTTCAGCAGGCCAACAATCTCCGCCCCGCCATCACGGGTGCGCTGGATGATGGCATCCATTTTTTCCTGCGTGGTCCAGCCCATTTCGATCAGATCGGGCAGCGGAATGCCGGCCACGGTCGAATAGCGCGGCAGCGGCACCATGGTGTCGCCGTGGCCACCAAGCACAAAGGCGGTGACGTCTTTTACCGATACCTCGAACTCATCGGCAAGAAAGTGGCGAAAACGGGCGCTGTCGAGAATGCCCGCCATGCCGCAAACCTTGTTATGGGGCAGGCCGGAAAATTCGCGCAAGGCCCAGACCATGGCATCGAGCGGGTTGGTGATGCAGATCACAAACGCATCCGGCGCATGGGCGGCAATGCCCTCGCCCACCGATTTCATCACCTTGAGGTTAATGCCCAAGAGGTCATCACGGCTCATGCCCGGCTTGCGGGCCACACCGGCGGTGACTATACACACATCCGCCCCGGCAATGGCCGAATAATCATTGGCCCCGCTCATCGCGGCGTCATAGCGGTCCACCGGGGCGCTCTCGGCGATATCAAGTGCCTTGCCTTGCGGAATGCCCTCGGCGATGTCGAAAAGCACGACATCCCCCAATTCCTTCATGGCGGCCAAATGTGCCAAAGTGCCGCCAATTTGTCCGGCCCCGATCAGGGCGATTTTTGCGCGTGCCATTGGTGTATCTCCTGGAGTTTCATTGATTTCGCCCCTGCACTATCCCTAATAGCGATTCTCTGCAAGGCCATCATAACTGACAAAAACACTTGTTTTTGCCCAAGGCCCGGTTAAACTGCTGCACTGCAACATAACGCGAAAGATATGATATGTCCCACCCTTACCGTTCGGTGCTTTATCTGCCTGGCTCGCGGATGGGGGTGCTGGAAAAGGCCCGCGATCTGCCCGCCGATGCGCTGATCTTTGATCTGGAGGATGCCGTCGCCCCGGATGACAAACCCCGGGCACGGCTGCTGGTCAGCGAAATGGTGCAGCACGACTACGGGATGCGCAAAAGGCTGATCCGGATAAACGGGCTGGATACCCCGTGGGGGCAGGAGGACCTGAGCGCCGCGATAGAAGCCGCGCCGGATGGCATTTTGCTGCCCAAGGTCAACAGCGCGGCCGAGCTACAGGCCATCGCCGCGCAATTGCGCGGCAACACCCGGCTCTGGGCGATGATGGAAACCCCGCTGGGCATACTCAATGCCAGAGAAATCGCCGCCAGCACCCCGTTGCTGGAGGGTTTGGTGATGGGCACTAATGACCTGATAAAAGAGCTGTTTGCCAGCCATGTGCCCACCCGCGCCCCGGTGCTGACTGCGCTTTCCACCTGCCTGCTGGCGGCGCGCGCCCATGGGCTGGTCTGTGTGGACGGGGTTTATAATGCCTTTAAGGACGAGGCGGGGCTGAAAGCCGAGTGCGAACAGGGCCTTGCGATGGGGTTTGATGGCAAAACCCTGATCCACCCGGCTCAAATTGCCGTTACCAATGCAGTATTTGCCCCGGATGAGGCGGCGCTGGAGCTGGCCCGGCGTTATATAAAAGCCTTTGAAAGCAGTGCTGGCGTGGCGGTTGTCGATGGCAGGATCGTCGAAAACCTGCATGTGGAAAATGCCGTGCGTTTGCTGACCAAGGCAGATATGATCGCCAAAATGAACAAAGGGGAAAGATCATGAACTTACTTATTGCCGGGCTGGTGCTGTGGAGTGCGGGCCACTTTTTCAAGAGCCTCGCGCCGCAAATGCGCGCGGGCATGGATGAAAAACTGGGTAAAATCGGCGGCAAGGCCGTTATGGGGGTGGTATTGCTGATCGCCACCGTGATGATCGTCAAGGGTTTTCGCGCCGCCCCGATGGAGCCGGCCTTTAACCCGCCGTTTTGGGGGAAATACCTGAACTCGTTGCTGATGATCTTTGCGGTAGCCCTGATCGGCATGGGCAAATCCAAGGGGAAGATGCGCAGCGTGCTGCGCCATCCGATGCTCTGGGGCGTGGTGATCTGGGCTTTTGCGCATTTGCTGGTTAATGGTGATGTGGCCTCGGTGGTGCTTTTTGGCGGGCTGGGAATTTGGGCATTGGCTGAAATGGTGCTGATCAACAAGGCCCAGGGTGCATGGGTGCGCCCGGCGCCGGGGCCGGTCTCGGGGGATATCAAGTGGCTGGTGATCTCGGCGGTGGTGTTTGTGGTGATCGTGGCCGTGCACACATGGATCGGCCCGGCGCCGTTTGGAGGATAAAATGCTGGCATACAGATTGCTGACCGAGGATGACACATCGGCCTTTTGCCACAAGGTTACCGAGGCGCTGGCCAAGGGCTGGTCCTTGCAAGGTGACCCGGTGATGACCTTTGATTCGGCCCGCGGCGTGGTGCGCTGTGCCCAGGCGGTGGTGAAGGAATACGCGGGCGAATACACATCCGATATGAAACTGGGGCAGATATGAGCAAGACCCGGGCTGGCTTTTTCTTTGAGGATTACCGGCTCGGGCAGGTTTTTGAGCATGCCACCCCGCGCACGATCTCGGGTGGCGAGCGGGCATTATATACCGCGCTCTACCCCGGCCGTTTTGCGCTTTACTCATCGGATGAATTCGCGCGCAATTGCGGGCTGAAAGAAAGCCCGATCGAGGATCTGGCGGCGTTTCACATCGTCTTTGGCAAAACCGTGCCGGATATTTCGCTGAACGCGGTGGCCAATCTGGGCTATGCCGAGTGCCGGTTTTTAAAGCCGGTCTATGCAGGAGATACATTGACCACCGGCTCGGAAGTGATCGGGCTGAAGCAGAATTCCAGTGGCAAGAGCGGGGTTGTCTGGCTGCGCTCGACCGGCATAAACCAACAC
>WFQA01000039.1 GCA_015487255.1 Paracoccaceae bacterium
CGGGCGGTGTCTGTCTGAAACACCGAAATTGGGGGGAATAAAGCCGCAAAACCGGTCTCAAAGAGCCAGCCAGCGTGCATTCTAACACCAGCTGGGCACCCTTATGCGGCCAAGGATCTCAGCAGCCTGTTGATCAGAGGTTCCCTAGGTTAGTAGTTATCAATTCCCCGCAATCGAAGGTGCCTCTTTTACGACGCGGCTACAGCGGAAAACTGGCGGGGGCGCGGAATTAAACCGCATGGCAACACAATTTCTGCGCCAATATATTCCAAAAAAAGATGCCAGTTATTGGATGGCGCTCACGAGCCCTTCGCAGCCGGGTGGCTGCGGTTATAAATTTCCATCAACCTGGTCTGGTCGAGATTCGCATATACCTGCGTGCTGGAAAGCGATGCATGGCCAAGCAAAGCCTGAATACTGCGCAGATCACCGCCCGCCTCCAGCAGGTGGGTGGCGAATGAGTGGCGCAGCGCATGCGGGGTGGCCGATGCAGGCAAACCAAGTTGCCCGCGCAGGCCCAGCATCAGTTTTTGGATCGCCCGCGCCCCCAGTCGCCGCCCCCGCACACCGATAAACAATGGCCCATCCGCAGGCAGTTCATGGGGGCAGGCTCTAAGATAAGCCTCCACCCCTTCACGCGCCACCGGCAGCACCGGCAATATCCGCTCTTTGCCCCCCTTGCCGATGATCCGCAACACCTCGGGCAAGGGCGCATCCGCGCGGTTTAGCCCCAGCGCTTCCGATATCCGCATACCGCAGCCGTAAAGCAGCAGCAGCACCGCCATATCCCGCGCCCCGACCCATGCCTCTTTATGCTGAATATCAACCATGGCGAGCATTTCCCGCGCATCGTCTTTGGCCACCGGTCGGGGCAGGCTCGGCTTCACCCTTGGCCCGCGCATCGAGGCCACGGCGGCGTTATCCACCCCCTGCTCCACATTCAACCAGCCATAAAACCCCTTCACCGCTGAAAGCGCCCGCGCCAGAGAGCGGGCAGATAGCCCCCGCCCGCGCTCATGCGCCATCCAGGCCCGCATATCGCGCACGCTTATCCCCGCAAGGCTGTTCAGCCCAATATCTCCACCGTGATAATTACTCAAAAAGCCCAGAAACCCGCCAACATCGCGCTGGTAGGCCTCAATGGTTTTGGGGCTTTTGCCCTGCACCTGCGCGCCTTCCAGCCAGCGCTGCATAAAATCCACCGCTTGGGCGGAGCCTTTCATGCCACCCAGCGGCGCAGGATGCGTTCAAAGGCCTCGGCAAAGAAGGTCAGCAGGTCAACGCCCTGGTCGGGGCTGAAACGATCAACATTTTCCGAGCCAAAGGCCAGCAGGGCCGGCAATTGTTTTTGCCCAAGATCAAGGCGCAGCAGCGCTTCGGATTTCACTCGCCCGGCAGCAGCGGTAAACACCCGCGCCTTGTTGCCCCCGGCCTCGCGCAGGGTCACTTTGCGCATCGCCACATCGCGGCCATTCAGGATGATCTCGCGGATCATTCCCGGCTCCAGCGGGGTGATCACCGCATGGGGCAGATCACCGTTTTGGGATTTGCTCTCGATGCAAAGCCGCACCATATCCACCCCCAAAATGCTCGCCACCTCGTTTTGCAGCACATCGAGAAAGCCGGGAAAATCCCGCGGCTCCAGCACTGCCAGCACTGCGCGCTGCACCTGGCTGGTGCCCGCCATGTTGTCATAGGCGGCGGCGATCACGCTGGCATGGGTGTCCTCCAACCGCTCCAGCCGCTCCTCCAGCCGCTCCAGAAACACATTGCGCAAATCCACCACCCGGTCACCATTGCTGGCATCCTGGGCATGCAGCAATGCGCGCATCACCTCGCTATCTTCCAGCACCACGGAGGGGTCAGCCAAAATATCCGCCTTGAGCTTATCTGCCGTTTCCATCATCCGCCTCAAAGAATTTGCTGGCCGGTTTTGGCCCAGTCGGCCATAAAAGCGGCAAGGCCCTTGTCGGTCAGCGGGTGGTCGGCGAGTTTTTTGAGCACCTCGGGCGGGGCGGTCACCACATCGGCCCCGATCAGCGCGGATTGGGTCACATGGTTGACCGAGCGCACCGAGGCCACGAGGATCTCGGTTTTGAAAGCAAAATTATCATAGATGGTGCGAATGTCGTCAATCAGGTCCATGCCGTCGAGGTTCACATCATCGAGCCGCCCCACAAAGGGTGAAATAAAGCTGGCCCCGGCCTTGGCCGCCAGCAGCGCCTGGTTGGCCGAGAAACAAAGCGTGACATTAACCATGGTGCCCTCATCGGTGAGGGTTTTGCAGGTTTTCAACCCGGCCCATGTCAGCGGCACTTTCACCGCGATATTCTCGGCTATTTGGGCCAGCTTGCGGCCCTCTTTGATCATGTCTTCCGCCTCGGTCGCCACCACCTCGGCGCTGACCGGGCCATCGATGAGCGCGCAAATCTCTTTGGTGACCTCAAGTATATCGCGGCCCGATTTCAGGATCAGCGAGGGGTTGGTGGTCACCCCGTCCACCATGCCGGTGTCGTTCAGTTCCGCGATGGCGTCGATATCAGCCGTATCCACAAAAAATTTCATGCCCATGTTCCGTTTATTATGCGCTCCCCGTGAGC
>WFQA01000040.1 GCA_015487255.1 Paracoccaceae bacterium
GCGCGCTTACCTTTGCCGCAGCGGCCCGGTGCTTTCGCCCACGGTCAGCCCGGTTTCCAGCAGGGTGTGGCGCGGGGTCTGGTCTTTGGCCCTGATGATGTCAAGCAGCATTTGCGCGCAAAGCTGCCCGGCATGATGCACCGATGATTTGGTCGCGGTGAAGATCGGAATATCCGCCCCGTTGGGCAGGTAAGACAGCACATCGTCATGGATGATCACCGATATATCGCGTCCCATTTTCAGCCCCATATCGCCAATGGCGCGGCGCACCCCGATGGCCATGATCATCGAAGATACGATAAGCGCCGTCGGAGCCTCGGCCCGGCCCAGCATATCACGCGCCGACTGATAGCCGACATCCTCGGCCATTTCGCCCGAAACCATCAGCGCCGGGTCCGCCGCAATGCCGCGCTGCCGGTGCGCATCCAAAAAACCGTCTTTGCGCCGCCGGGCAAAATCCATGAACTCCAGCCCGTTGATCAGCCCCAGCCGCACATGGCCCAGATCAAACAAAAAATTGGCGGCGCGCTCAAAAGAGCGGCGGTTGTTGACATCAACCCATGAGTAATCCGTATCGCCATCACTGGCCCGGCCATGCACCACAAAGGGAATAGAGAGGCTTTTGAGCAGCTTGATGCGCGGATCATTCGGCCGTGGCCCGTGCATGATCACCCCGTCCACCGAGGCCTTGCCCGCCAGCTCGCGGTAGGTGCGCTCCTCGTCTTTATCCGGCACCACCGAGAGCAGCATATCGTGGTTGTTGCGCGAATAAACCTCGCCGGCACCGGCAATGAAATCAGCGAAAATCGGGTTGACGATCTCGTGGCGGGTCGAGATCGGGATCACATGGCCAATGGCCATAGAGCGCCCGGTGGCCAGGCTTTTGGCACGGGTATTGGCGGTGTAATTATGGGCAGTCGCCGCCGCTTTCACCCGCGCTCTGGTGGCCTCGCTGACCTCGGGGTAGTCATTGAGCGCCCGGCTCACCGTGGTTTGAGACAGGCCCAGCAGGGTAGAGAGTTTTTTGAGATTCATTCCAAAGCGCTTTCAAATTATCAGGTGAGTATATTCCACATCCGCCGCCGCGTCAAAGACCCAGTCCGGGTAAAACCTCCATATTTTCTTACTCCACGCAAGAATCTGTTGACAGATTGCGATAAATACCGGAATTTGAAATCACTCAAAGCGCTTTGGAAATGATTCTGGGCGTTTGATAAGAACAACAGGGGTGCGGCTTGCATCCGATTTGGAGGAAATCATGAAACATATATTACTTGCCGGGGCGGCTGCTCTGGCGCTTTCTGCGGGCATGGCCGGGGCGGCGTCTGATTTGGCGGGCGAGCAGATCACCGTATTTGGCCCGTGGCTTGGCCCGGATCAGGAAAACGTGGAAGCGGTGCTGGCCGCCTTTGCCGAAGCCAGCGGCGCTGATGTGCGCTATGTTGGCTCGGATAGTTTCGAGCAGCAAATTCTGGTGGATACCGAGGCTGGCTCTGCCGCCAATGTATCGGTCTTTCCGCAGCCGGGGCTGGCGGCTGATCTGGCTTCGCGCGGGTTTTTGACCCCCCTGGCTGACGGCACCGCGGACTGGGTGCGCGAGAATTACGCCGCCGGGCAATCCTGGGTTGACCTTGGCACCTATGCCGGGCCGGATGGCGCCGACGATCTTTATGGCTTCTTTTACAAGGTCGATGTGAAATCGCTGGTCTGGTATGTGCCGGAGAACTTCGAGGATGCCGGTTACGACGTGCCCGAGAGCATGGAAGAGCTGATCGCGCTCAGCGACCAGATCGTTGCCGATGGCGGCACGCCGTGGTGCATCGGGCTTGGCTCGGGCGGGGCGACCGGCTGGCCGGCAACCGACTGGGTGGAAGACCTGCTGCTGCGCACCCAACCCCCTGAAGTGTATGACGGCTGGGTGAACAATGAAATTCCGTTCAATGACCCGCGCATCGTGGCGGCGATTGACGAATTCGGCGTATTTGCCCGCAATGATGCTTATGTTGCCGGCGGGGCCGGTGCCGTGGCCTCGACCGACTTCCGTGACAGCCCCAAGGGCCTGTTCAGCTCGCCGCCACAGTGCTATCTGCACCGCCAGGCCAGCTTCATTCCGGCTTTCTTCCCTGAAGGCACGGTTGTGGGTGAAGATGCCGATTTCTTCTACTTCCCGGCATTTGCGGAGCAAGACCTTGGCAAGCCGGTGCTTGGTGCCGGCACGGTCTGGGCGATCACCAATGACAGTGCAGGCGCACAGGCGCTGATCGAGTTCCTCAAAACCACCGAGGCCAACGAGATCTGGATGGCGCGCAAGGGCTTTTTGACCCCGCATCTGGGGGTGGATACCAGCGTGTTTGGTGACCCGACCCTGCAGAAGATGAACGACATCCTGCTCAACGCCACCACCTTCCGCTTTGACGGGTCGGACCTGATGCCCGGCGGCATTGGGGCTGGTGCCTTCTGGACAGGCATGGTTGACTATGCCGGTGGCAAATCGGCGCAAGACGTCGCCGATGAAATTCAGGCGGCATGGGACGCCCTGAAATAAAAACCTTAAGGCCCGGCGGCTCGCCGGGCCTTTCACCAATATCAGGGAGACGCGTATGAACCCGGCACTGCAAGCCCTTATCACCATCATCGTGGGGGTTGGCGGCTGTGTGGGGTATTTCTACCTCTCCAACCAGTTTCTCGACAAAGTGCTTTTTGTGCCGCGCGGTAAAAATGCCGGGCGCAACATCAACCGCGCCAACATGATCCGCCCATGGCTGTTCTTGCTGCCCGCGCTGCTGGCGCTTGGGCTTTATCTGGCCTATCCGGTGGTGGAGACCCTGCGGCTTTCCCTGACCGAGCGGGTGACCCGGCCCGATGGCACCACCATCTATAACTGGGTCGGGCTGGATAATTACCGCCAGATGATGGCGGAGCCGAAGTTTTGGGAAGCGCTGCGCAACAATGCCATGTGGCTGCTGGTGGTGCCGGCTTTGGCCACCGCTTTTGGCCTGCTCGCCGCCCAGCTTACCGACCGGCTGAAATGGGGCAATATCGCCAAATCGCTTATTTTCATGCCGATGGCGATTTCATTTGTCGGCGCGGCGGTGATCTTTAAGCTGATCTATGACATGCGCCCGGTTGACCAGGAACAGATCGGGGTGCTCAACGCACTTTACCTCTATTTTGGCGGCACGGAGCCAAAGGCCTGGCTGACCGTTCCGCTGTGGAACAACTTTTTCCTGATGGCGGTGTTGGTCTGGATCCAGACCGGCTTTGCCATGGTCATTCTTTCGGCGGCGCTGCGCGGCATTCCCGAAGAGACGATCGAGGCGGCAATTGTTGATGGGGCCAACCCGTTTCAGGTGTTTTTCAAAATCAAGGTGCCGCAGATCAAAGGCACGATCATGGTGGTCTGGACCACAATAACCATCGTGGTGCTCAAGGTTTTTGACATCGTTTTCGCCATGACCAACGGCCAGTGGGGCACACAGGTGCTGGCCAATTATATGTATGACAAACTGTTTCGCGCCAATGACTGGGGGGTTGGCTCGGCCAGCGCCATGGTGATCATGCTTTTGGTCACGCCGATTCTGGTTTGGAATGTGCGCAACGCACGCAAAGAGATGAAATAGGGGGCGCGGGTGGATATTGCCGGTAAAAAATCCAGCCTGACATGGGCGGTGCATATCTCGGTGCTGCTCTTGGTGGCGCTGTGGCTGTTTCCCACGCTGGGCCTGCTGGTCTCGTCATTTCGCACGGCGGACCAGATCTCCACCTCGGGCTGGTGGGCGTCGATGTTTCCCACCCAGCAAAACCTGACCCTGCGCGCCGGTGCGCCGGAATTGCAGGTGTTCGAGGATGGGTTATATGTGATCGAGGGGGCGCTGTTTGAGCCGGATTCGGGCAAGGAGATATCCCGCTGGGGCATTTCCTCGCGTGCTTATGACGCCTATGCCCCCGGCGAGATCGTGCCGCTGAACAAGGGGGGCGAGATCACCCTTGGCGCCGGGGGCCAATACCGGATGAGCAATGCCGAGCCGTTTACCGGCAGCCGTGGCCAGCGGATATTTGTCACCGTCACCTCGCCGCCGGAATTCACCCTGCGCAATTACCAAAACGTGCTGTTTGACCCGAGCAACCGCGAGGGCATGGCCAAGGCCTTTCTCAACACCCTTACGGTGACCATCCCCGCCACCATCATCCCGATCCTGATCGCCGCCTTTGCCGCCTATGCCCTGGCATGGATGGAGTTTCCCGGCCGGGCGCTACTTATCGCGGCAATCGTTGGCCTGCTGGTGGTGCCGTTGCAACTGGCGCTGATACCGCTCCTCAAGCTGCATAACGAGATCGGCATCGGCAAGGGCTACCTTGGCGCATGGCTGGCCCATACCGGCTTTGGCCTGCCTTTGGCGATATACCTGTTGCGCAACTATATGGTTGGCCTGCCGCGTGATATCATCGAAAACGCCAGGGTGGACGGGGCGACGGAGTTTCAGATCTTCACCAAAATCATCCTGCCGCTCAGCTTTCCCGCGCTGGCCTCTTTTGCGATTTTCCAGTTTTTATGGACATGGAACGACCTGCTGGTGGCCTTGGTTTTCCTGATCGATTCCACCGGCGAAACCACGGTGATGACCAAGCAGATCGTCGAGCTGCTCGGCACGCGCGGCGGCAATTGGGAGATATTGGCCACCTCGGCCTTTGTTTCCATCGCGGTGCCGCTTTTGGTTTTCTTTGCAATGCAGAAATATCTGGTGCGCGGCCTGCTGGCCGGCTCCGTGAAATAACCGGTGAAATAGATGGATACGAAGATGAATACAGCACAGGCCATTCTGCCCGAAACCGCCACCGACTGGTGGCGCGGCGCGGTGATCTACCAGATCTACCCGCGCAGCTTTCAGGACAGCACCGGCAATGGCATCGGTGATCTTCGCGGCATCAAGCAGCGCCTGCCATATATCGCCGCGCTCGGGGTGGACGCGATCTGGATCTCGCCGTTTTTCACCTCGCCGATGGCCGATTTCGGCTATGATGTATCCGACTTTCGCGATGTCGACCCGGTTTTTGGCACGCTGGCCGATTTTGACGCGGTGGTGGCCGAGGCGCACCGGCTCGGCCTGAAGGTGATGATTGATCTGGTGTTCAGCCACACCTCCAGCCAGCACCCGTGGTTCAAGCAAAGCCGCAAGGCGGAGCCAAACGAATATTCCGATTATTACGTCTGGGCCGATGCCCGGCCCGATGGCACTCCGCCCAATAACTGGCTTTCGATCTTTGGCGGCTCGGCCTGGCATTGGGAGGCGCGGCGCTGCCAGTATTACCTGCATAATTTCCTCACCTCCCAGCCGGATCTGAATTTCCACAACCCGGTGGTGCAGGATGAATTGCTCGATATCGCCCGCTTCTGGCTGGAGCGCGGGGTGAACGGCTTCCGCCTTGATACCATCAACTTTTACTTCGCCGACAAAGAATTGCGCAACAACCCCCCCCTGCCCGAGGAAGAGCGCAACGACCTGACCGCGCCAAAGGTAAACCCCTATAATTATCAAGAGCATATCTACGATAAAAACCGCCCCGAGACCCTTGGCTTTTTGCGCCGGTTGCGCCGGTTGATGGATGGCTATGACGCCGCCGCCGTGGGCGAGGTGGGCGACAGCCAGCGCGGGCTGGAGATTTTGGGCGAATATACCGCTGGCGACGAGCTGATGCAGATGTGCTATGCTTTCGAGCTGCTTTCCGGCCAGCGCCCCACGGCGGGGTTCATCGCGGAGGTTTTTGCCAAGATGGACAAGGTGGCGGCGGATGGCTGGGCCTGCTGGGCCTATTCCAACCATGATGTGCAGCGCCACAAATCCCGCTGGGGGCTGAATGATGCCGCCGACCGGCTGTTTGCCACCATGCTGATCTGCCTGCGCGGATCAGCCTGCATCTATCAGGGCGAGGAGCTCGGCCTGCCCGAGGCCGAGGTGCCATATGAGGCGCTGCAAGACCCTTACGGCATCGAGTTCTGGCCCGAATTCAAGGGCCGCGATGGCTGCCGCACCCCGATGGTCTGGGAGCAAAACAACAGCAATGGCGGCTTTTCCAGCCAGATGGAAACCTGGCTGCCGGTGCCGCAGGCCCATCTCTCCCACGCCGCCGCCAATGCCGAGGCCGACACTGATTCATTGCTGCACCATTACCGCAAGGCCATCGCCCTGCGCCACGCCCACCCGGCGCTGCAACAGGGCGATATGCTCAGGCTGAGGGCCGAGGACGATGTCTTCAGCTTTATCCGCCAAACCCCGGGCGAAACAATTTTTTGTGCTTTTAATCTCGGCGACAATACCCGCCGGATCGACCTGCCAGAGGGCCATTGGCAGCCAGTTGGGCGGGAGCTTGGCACAGCCGCGCTCCCGCCTGAAGGGGCCGTGACCCTCACCGCGTGGCAAGCCTGCCTTGCGATCAAAACCCGATAGGAGAAATCACCCATGGCCAGTCTGAAAATGACCGATATTGTGAAATCCTACGGCGATGTGAACGTGCTGAAAGATATCAACCTCGATATAAAAACCGGGGAGCTGGTGGTTTTTGTTGGCCCTTCCGGTTGTGGAAAATCCACCCTGCTGCGCATGGTCGCCGGGCTGGAAAAGATCACCGCTGGCACTTTGGAGATCGACGGTATGGTGGTCAATGACGTGCCCCCGGCTGAGCGCGGCATTGCCATGGTGTTCCAGTCCTATGCGCTTTATCCGCATATGACGGTGCGCGAGAATATGTCTTTCGCCCTGAAAATCGCCAAAAAACCCAAAGCTCAGATCGAGGCGGCGGTGGCCAAGGCAGCAAAGATATTGCAGCTGGAAGATTATCTCGACCGCCTGCCCAAGGCGCTTTCGGGCGGGCAGCGCCAGCGCGTCGCCATTGGCCGCTCGATCGTGCGCGACCCCAAGGTCTATCTGTTTGACGAACCGCTTTCCAACCTTGACGCCGCCCTGCGGGTGGCCACCCGGATCGAGATCGCGCAGCTCAAGGAAAGCATGCCCGAAAGCACGATGATCTATGTGACCCATGATCAGGTCGAGGCGATGACATTGGCCACCCGCATCGTGGTGCTGGCCAATAAAGGCATCGCGCAGGTCGGCACGCCGCTCGACCTTTACGAGCGGCCCGAAAACGAGTTTGTCGCCCGTTTCATCGGCTCCCCGGCGATGAACCTCTGGCCGGGCAAGATCACCGCCACCGGCCAGCAAACCACGGTGGATCTTGGCAAGGGATGTATGGCGGTATCCGATGTGCCAACCATTGAGGCCGATATGGGGCGCGCGGTTAATGTGGGCGTGCGGCCGGAAGACCTGCTGGCCAGTGATAACCCTCCGGTTTTCACCGGTATTGTCGATTATACCGAACTGCTCGGCGAGGTCACCCAGATCTATTTTTCCGCCACATCCGGCGAACCGGTAATCGCCAAACTGCCCGGCATTGTGCATAATTTGCGCGGCAACGAGATCAGCCTCGGGGCTGACCCGGCCAAGGTGCATGTTTTTGCCGATGGCAAATCGCTGCTTTACCGCTAGGCAAGGCTGGTCTGCATAGCCGGGTTCAGGCGTTGCTGGTAATTCCCGGCTTGCCAGTTGGCCCGTGCCAGCCATTGTGGCTCATCCTGCCGGGCAGCCAGCTCGGGGCTGATCTCCACCTCGTCAAAACCACAGCGCCGGGCCATGGCATATTGATCAGCCAACAGGCCCTTGGCCCGCAAGCGGCCGCAAAACCCCAGCAGGCGCAACTGGCGCGCCAATGAAAACCCGCGCCCGTCATTAAAGGCGGGGAAATTAACCCGGACCAGATCAATCTCGTGCAGATGCGCCAAAAGCGCGGTGGCATCAAAATCATTGGGCAGGTCGATGGCCAGCGCGGCGGTTTCCGCCAATGGCAGGTTGGCGATCTCCTCCACATCATGAAACCCGCCCTGCCAATCATCACCGGCAAAGCCACTGTCGCGCATCACCACATTCGCTGTGGCAGCACCTTGCGGGCCGAAATGGATACCGCATTCAGTCTTTTCCGCCCCGCGCCAACGCCCGGCGCGCTCGTCTTCGCCGGGGCGCACCGGCGTGGTGCAGGGCGCACAGCCGATCGAGCGGAACCCCCTGGAGACCAGCGGATGCCGGGGCAGATCATGGCGGGCGAAATAAGCAGCAATATCCGCGCGGTCCCAACCGGCCAACGGGTTGAACTTGATCCGCTGATCCTGCTCGTTTTCAAACAGGGCAAGCGCCTTGCGCACCCCGCCCTGAAAGCGCTTGCGCCCGCTGATCCAGATATCAAAACCCTTCAGCGCCTTTTCCAGCGGCTCGCTCTTGCGCAAGGCACAGCAGGCATCGCGGTTATGGCGATGCAGCAGGTTTTCACTATCGCGCTCAAACAGTGCCGCGCGCGCCGGGGTGATGCGCCGCACATCACTCAGGCCGAATTTTTGCGCCAAAAGCTGCTGGTATTCAATGGTTTCGGCAAACAGCATTTCGGTGTCGAGAAAAATAACCGGGGTGGCGGTATAGATTTGAGCAATCATATGCAGCAAAACCGCCGATTCCGCCCCGAAAGACGAAACCAGCGCAATCGGCCCGCAGCCCGGGTCCTCCAGCAACTGGCCAAGCATTTCCTGCGTGGTCAAAAAACGGCCGCGCTTGTTGAGTTGCGCAACCCGGTCATCTAGCGATAGTTCTGGATATTCAAGCGGCATTGATCTGCTCCCCGGAATGATAAATTGCGGTTTTGAAAGGCGCCGGCCCAAGGCGGCGATAGGTGGTCAAAAACCCCTCATCCGCATCCTCGCGCAGTGCCAGATAGGCCATGACAAGGCGTTCAATCGCCGGAATGATCTGCTCCGGGCCAAAACCCGGGCCGATGGGCTTGCCGATCGCGGCGTTTTCGCTGCCATCACCGCCAAGGGTGATCTGGTAGCTCTCCACCCCGGATTTTTCCAACCCGAGAATGCCGATATGGCCGATATGGTGGTGGCCACAGGCATTGATGCAGCCCGAGATTTTAAGCTTGAGATGGCCGATATCATGCTCCAGTTTCAGCGCATCAAAGCGCTTGGCGATCCCCTGTGCCACATTGGTCGAGCGCGCGGTGGCCAGATCACAATAATCCATGCCCGGGCAGGCGATCAGGTCCGAGATCAGCCCGATATTGGCGGTGCTCAGCCCGGCCGCGCGCAGGGCCTGAAACACCGCGGGCAGATCGGCTTTATGCACATGGGGCAGGATGATGTTTTGCTCATGACTGACCCGCAATTCGTCATGGCTCCATTGCTGCGCGATATCCGCCAGCGCGCGCATTTGTGCGGCGCTGGCATCCCCCGGCGTGGCCCCGTGAGCCTTGAGCGACACAGTAACAATCGCATGATCCGGCGCTTTGTGCCGCGCCAGATTGGTTTCGCAAAAAGAGCGAAACAGCGGGTCTTGGCGCAGGGCGCGCTCAAAACCCTCAACCGGGGCCTCTTTGAATACCGGTGGTGTGAAATCGGCTTCGATCCGGGCAAACTCCGCTTGCTCGCTGCCGTCAAACCGGGTGGCTTGCAGCAGAAAATTCTCCTCCACGCGGCGGGTGAATTCCGCCAGCCCGTTTTCATGCAGGGTGATCTTGACCCGCGCCTTATATTTGTTATCCCGCCGGCCGATGCGGTTATAAACATGCAGGATCGCTTCCAGATAGGGCAGCAGATCCTCCCGGTGCAAAAACCGGCGCAGCACCTTGCCGATCATCGGCGTGCGCCCCAGCCCGCCACCAACCGACACCTCGTATCCCGGCGCGCCTTTCCCGTTTCGCACAAGCTTCAGGCCGATATCGTGAAAGCTGGTCGCGGCGCGGTCCGCCCCGCTGCCACTGACGGCAATTTTGAACTTGCGCGGCAAAAAGGCAAATTCCGGATGATCGGTGGACCATTGGCGCACAAATTCGGCGGTCGGGCGCGGGTCGTCCACCTCGTCAGCCGCCGCACCGGCGAAATGGTCCGAGGTGATGGCGCGAATGCACGGGCCGGAGGATTGGATCGCATGCATATCCACCCGCGCCAACGCATCGAGAATATCCGGCACATCGCGCAGGGCTGGCCAGTGCAGCTGGATATTCTGCCTGGTGGTGAAATGGGCATAGCCTTTGTCCCAGCGCTCCGAAATATCGGCCAGGGCGCGCATTTGCCGGCTGTCCAGCGTGCCGTAGGGGATGACGATGCGCAGCATATAAGCGTGCAACAGCAGGTAAAGCCCGTTCATCAGCCGCAGCGGGCGAAACTCGTCCTCGCTCAGCGCGCCACTGATGCGCCGCTCGACCTGATCACGGAATTGCGCGGCGCGCTCACCAACAAAGGCTTTGTCAAACGGGGTGTATCTATACATTGCCATGGCTCCGCTGCGCTTGGTTGGCCTGTTTGCCAAAAAACCGGTTTGTTGGCCCGGTGGCGCGCATCGCCTCACGAAAATGCACCGGCACGGGGCCGCCCTGCGCGCCGAGCCGTGCCGGGGCCAGGTAAGGGCCAACCACCGAACCGTCCTGCGCCTCGATCCCGGCCAGCCGCGCCGAAGCCTCAGCCAGATCGGCAAACAAAACAGCATGCTCATGGGCACCAACCCACCCGCCCGCAGCACCAAGATAGACAACCCGACCGCTCAGCAGATCATTGGCGGTGATAATCCGGGGAGACGTATCGTGTTTCATACTGCTGGTCCTTGGCAATAGCGGGCTGGCCGCGAATATCGAATTGCCTCTATAATAGAATATTATCCTATTGATTTGCCAGTATCAGCTAAAACTAAGTATTATTTCCCGCACATCACCTTGCTGGCAGGCTATTTTTGCCGTAACTGCCCCCAAAAGCCGATAGAGTTGCAAATGACGGCATCCAGATGGAACAGGCGCAATGGCCCGGCGCGCTCACACCCCCAAATAGCGGTTGCCCTGCGCATCGCTCAACTCGGCAATCGCCCCCTGCCAGACGGTCTCACCCCGCGCCAGAATCACCGCTTTATCGGCAACCTGCCGCAGCTCCTTGAGCGATTTATCCACCAGCAGGATAGACATGCCCATCTCTTGCTTGAGCCGGGTGATGGCGGCCCAAATCTCCTGCCTGATCAGCGGCGCGAGGCCCTCGGTGGCCTCGTCGAGCACCAGCAGGCGCGGGTTGGTCATCAGCGCGCGACCAATGGCCAGCATCTGCTGCTCTCCGCCCGACAGCGAGGTGGCGTTTTGCGTTTTGCGCGCGGCAAGCTGCGGGAACAGCTCAGCCACCCTGGCATAATCCCAATAGCCGGGGCGGGCGGCCACGATCAGGTTTTCAAAAACCGAAAGCCGGGCAAAGCAGCGCCGCCCCTCGGGCACCAGCCCAAGCCCAAGCCGGGCAATATGGTGGGGGGATTGGGATTTGAGGTTTTGCCCGTCAAATTCCACCCGGCCCGCAGCAGCGCGCACCATGCCGAAAATGGTTTTGATGGTGGTGGTTTTGCCCATGCCATTGCGCCCGAGCAAAGCCAGCACCTGCCCCTGCTCAAGCTGCAGGTTAACGTCAAACAACGCCTGACTGGCCCCGTAATAGGCCGAAACGCCGCCAAGGCTGAGCAGGCTCATGTCTCGCCCCCCAGATAGGCGCGGCGCACCTCCGGGTTGGCCCTGATCTCAGCCACCGTGCCGGTGGCGATCACCTTGCCATAGACCAGCACGCTGATCCGGTCAGCCAGTGCGAAAACCGCATCCATATCATGCTCGACCAGCAAAACCGGGGCCTCCTGGCGCAGCCCGTCCAGCAAGCCGGTCAGCCGTTTGGAGCCACCCTCCCCCAGCCCGGCCATCGGTTCATCCATGATAAAGGCCCTGGGGCCAAGGGTGAGCGCAATCGCCACCTCCAGCTGGCGGCGCTGCCCGTGGGAAAGCGCTGCCACCGGCACTTCCGCCTCACCCTCAAGGCCAACCCGGTGCAGGGCGGCGCGGGCGCGGGCAAGGCTTTGCCTGTCACTCAGGGCCGGTTTGAAAAACCTGAAGGCGCGGCGCTTGGCCCCCAGCGCGCCAAGCACGGTATTTTGCAAAACCGTATCCTCCATCGCCAGTGCCGAAATTTGAAATGTGCGCCCCAGCCCGCGCCGGGCGCGCTCGATCACGCCCAGCTGGCTGATATCCTGCCCCAGCAGCTCAACCTGCCCGCTATCGGGTTTCAGCGCGCCGCAAATTTGCTGGATCAGGGTGGATTTTCCGGCACCATTCGGCCCGATCAAGGCATGGATTTCACCCGGGTACAGGGTGAGCGAAATATCGTCACTGGCTTTCAGCGCACCAAAGGATTTGCAGATATTGCGGGTGGCAAGCACGGGTTCAGCCATGGCGCGCCCCCTTTCCGGCCAAGGTGCCAATGATGCCGCCCCTCGCAAACAGCACCACCAACAGCAGGATCAGCCCCAGCAGCACATGCCAATAGTCGGTCATCCCGCCCAGAACCTGCTCCAGAAAAATAAACAGCGCCGCCCCGGCCACCGGGCCAAAC
>WFQA01000041.1 GCA_015487255.1 Paracoccaceae bacterium
CGATATTGGCCGTCATGGGTGAAAAGCGCTTCGATCTGGCTTTCGTCAAACCCGTCATTGATCATGTCAGTCTCCAAAAAGGTCGTCCGCGCGCGGTGCGGCCAGCCCGAGGTGTTTCCATGCCCTGGCTGCCAGCATCCGCCCGCGCGGGGTGCGTTGAATAAGCCCTTGCTGCAGCAAAAACGGCTCGATGACCTCCTCAATAGCATCGCGCGCTTCCGATAGCGCTGCGGCAATTGTTTCCACCCCCACCGGGCCACCGCCATAGTTTTCAGCCAGCAGTTTCAGGTAGCGGCGGTCAGCACCATCCAGCCCGAGGTCATCAACCCCGAGGCGCGTGAGGGCGATATTGGCGATATCTTCGGTCACCTTGCCATTACCCTGCACGATGGCAAAATCCACCACCCGGCGCAAAAGCCGCCCGGCCACGCGCGGGGTGCCACGGGCGCGCCGGGCGATCTCCATCGCGCCATTGGGGGTGGCATCGGCCTGCATCAGCCTTGCCGCGCGGGTGACGATCTGCACAAGCTCCCCGGTGGTGTAAAACGCCAGGCGGGTCGGAATGCCGAAACGGTCGCGCAGCGGCGTGGTCAGCAGGCCAAGGCGGGTGGTGGCGCCGACCAGCGTGAAAGGTTGCAGATCAATCCGCACGGTGCGCGCGGCGGGGCCTTCGCCGATCACCAGATCCAGCTCAAAATCCTCCAGAGCAGGGTATAATATCTCCTCCACCGCCGGGTTCATGCGGTGGATTTCGTCAATAAACAGCACGTCGCGCTCATCGAGATTGGTGAGAATGGCGGCGAGGTCGCCGGCCTTGGCCAGCACCGGCCCGCTGGTCATGCGAAAATTCACCCCAAGTTCGCGGCTGACAATCTGCGCCAGCGTGGTTTTGCCCAAGCCCGGCGGGCCGTAAAACAGCGTGTGATCCATCGCCTGCCCGCGCCGCTTGGCGCTTTCGATAAACACGGCCAAATTCGCCCGCGCCTCGGCCTGGCCGATGAATTCATCCAGCACCTGCGGGCGCAGGGCGCGATCGGCATCCTGGGGCTGCTCTTCGGGGCGGAGGGTTTGATCAGGTTCCATGCTTTAGCCCTTCGGTGCCAGCAAGCGCAACGCGTTGCGGATAAGATCGGAGGCATCGCCCTCCCCCGCCTGCGCAATCGCGCTGGCGGCGTCAGAATGGCCATAGCCAAGGTTAACCAGTGCCGAAAGCGCATCAGCCTGCGCATTGCCGACCATATCCGGCGTGGTATCAACCACCTCATAATCTCCGGGTTTGGCGAGGCTTTCAGCCTTGGGGGCTTCCACCTGCTTGGCCGCCGCGCCGCCCATCGCCATCACCTTGTGGGCTTTGTCTTTCAGCTCCAGCACCACGCGCTGCGCCAGCTTTGGCCCAACCCCCGGCGCCGCCTTGATCGCGGCCTGATCCCCCAATGTGATCGCCCGGCTCACGCCATCGGCCCCCAATGTGCCCATGATCGCCAGCGCCGCCTTGGCCCCCACGCCCTGCACGCTGACCAAAAGCCGGTGCCACTCGCGCTCGCCCATGCTGAGAAAGCCGAAAAGCTGGAGCAGGTCTTCGCGCACCAGAAGCTCGGTAAACAGTGCCACCGGCGCGCCAAGCGGCGGCAGGGCGGCCAGCGTGCGGGAGGATATATAGACCACATAGCCCACCCCGCCGGTGTCGATCATCACATGATCCGCGCCGATATAATCCAGCCGCCCGGAGATTTTGCCTATCATGCGCTTGCCTTTCGTATTGCTGCATCCAACCGGCCCGCAAATCGCGCGTGGTGGGTGTGGCACAGGGCTATGGCCAATGCGTCCGCCGCATCGGCATTGGCGATACTCACCCCCGGAAGCTGCATACGCACCATATGTTCCACCTGCTTTTTATCAGCATGGCCCACCCCGACCACCACCTTTTTTACGGCATTGGGCGCATATTCGGCCACCTCAAGCCCGGCCTTGGCGGGCACCAGCAGGCAAATACCGCGGGCCTGGCCAAGCTTCAGCGTGCCGACCGCGTCTTTATTGACAAAGGTGTGCTCCACCGCCGCTGTTTGGGGCTGGTGATGGTGCAATACATCGCTCAACTGCATGAAAAGGCTAAGCAAACGCTCGGAAAGATCAGCCCCTTCAGAAGCGCAAACCCCGTTGGCGACATGGGTAATTTTGCTGCCAACAGCATCCACCACCCCCCATCCGGTGCGCCTCAACCCCGGATCAATTCCGATCACCCGCATTGCCTGCTCCTTATGCTTTTGCCCTTGCTTAGCACG